>SFGI01000078.1 GCA_004557645.1 [Eubacterium] saphenum
TGTTTTAAGGCAGGTTTTAGATGCTTTGAAATTTCAGTACGACTATATTCTACTGGACTGTATGCCCTCCCTGGGCATGCTGACCGTCAATGCGCTTGCAGCATCGGATCAGGTTCTCATTCCTGTCCAGGCGAACTATCTGTCGGCAAAGGGTCTGGAGCAGCTGCTTCAGACGGTGAACAAGGTCAAGCGTCAGATCAATCCAAAGCTTCGAATCGAAGGAATTCTGCTGACCATGGTGGACCTTCGTACCAACTTTGCAAAGGAGATCAGTACGCTGATCCGCGATACCTACGGCAGCAAGCTGAAGGTCTATGACGCAGACATCCCTCGCTCCGTCCGTGCTGCGGAAATCAGCGCGGAGGGCGTGAGTATTTTCAAACACGATCCGGGCGGCAAGGTCGCTGAAGCCTACCGGGGTCTGACAAAGGAGGTGTTAGCGAATGCCGAAAAGAGGCGGAAACATCAGCTTGACCAGCTACGATGATATCTTTGAAACGGATGAAAGCCGTGCAGAGAGTCAGCTGGAACGAGTGCAGAATATCAGCATCAGCGAGCTGGTGCCCTTTAAGGATCATCCCTTCAAGGTGGTCGATGATGAAGCCATGCTTCGAACAACGGAGAGCATTGCACAGTACGGTGTGCTGACGCCTCTGATTGCGAGGCCGCTGGAAGGCGGCGGTTATGAGATCATCTCCGGGCATCGCCGTGCCCATGCTGCTGAAATGGCAGGGCTTACGGAGGTTCCGGTTCTGGTAAGGCAGATGGATGATGATGCCGCCACGGTGCTCATGGTCGATTCCAATCTTCAGAGAGAAAACATTCTGCCCAGCGAGAGGGCTTATGCGTACAAAATGAAGTTGGAAGCGATGAAAAGAACTGCTGGCAGACCCTCAAAAGAAAATGTGTCCCAAGTTGGGACACAAAAAAGATCAGACCAAATTATGGCCGAGGAGCTCGGAGAAAGCCGCAATCAAATTCAGCGCTACATCCGTCTCACCAACCTCATTCCCGAACTTCTGGAAATGGTCGATCAGAAGCAGATTTCCTTCAATCCGGCGGTTGAACTTTCCTACCTTGCTCCGGAGGAACAGGAGATTTTTATGCAGGCCTTGGATGAAGTGCAAGCCTCCCCTTCTCTTTCCCAGGCTCAGCGTATGAAAAAGCTGGCACAGGAAGGTGATTTCACCATGGATGCCGCCAGAGAGATCATGAATGAAGTGAAGAAAGGTGATCTTGAACGGGTCACCTTCCGAAATGAACAGCTGAGGAAGTATTTCCCCAGGTCTTACACCACACAGCAGATGCAGGACACCATTATCAAGCTTCTGGATCAGTGGCAGAAAAAGAAAGCCCGCGATCAGGAACGATAATTTAATACCAATACCCCGAGCACTGTCAGAAGTAAGCCTTTTGATAGTGCTTTCTTTTTACCCAAAACACGAAAAGGAGTATCAATCAATGACTGAAAAAGAAATGATGAATCAGATGCAGAACCTGCTTGGTATCCGGAAAAAGCCTTCCGAAAAAGAGGCTGCAGCGATTGCGCTTGCAGATTCTGTAGACGAACTGGCAGAAATGTTCTGTGACAGTGCCATTGTTCTTTCCCGAATTGCCAGCCTGCTTCAGGAAAAGAAGAATCCCTGGAACACAAAGGATTTCAAAGATGCGGATGACTGGGACGAGGATGATATGGCCTGTATGGACGCTACCGTCCTTTTTGCGGTGCCCGGAAAACCGGTACAGCTGATGACGGAAGAAGATGCCCTGTCAAAGTTTCCGGGTTTTGATGATGAGCAGACGTTTTATTGTGTTGAGATCTGCGACCATCTGTTTCTTCACTATATGGAGCACACCTGGGAAAGTGAAGATGATATCACCATTACGGCTCCGGTTTATATTGCCAGAGTAAATGACGATGAAACCGAATGCGAGGAGCTTACCGCTATGGACTTTCTTGCTGCAATGATCTTTTTGAATGATCACTTCGTAGCCATTACCGGTGAAGACGGAAAGACCATCTG
>SFGI01000079.1 GCA_004557645.1 [Eubacterium] saphenum
CTGCTCTGCTGCGATACGTGCTGCCTCTTCGGCCTTACGCTTGACTTCCTGCTCTGCTGCCAGCCGCGCGGCTTCTTCGGCCTTGCGTTTAGCTTCCTGCTCCGCTGCCAGTCGTGCCGCTTCTTCGGCCTTGCGTTTGGCTTCCTGCTCTGCTGCCAGTCGTGCGGCTTCCTCGGCCTTGCGTTTGGCTTCCTGCTCTGCTGCGATACGTGCTGCTTCCTCGGCCTTACGTTTGGCTTCCTGTTCTGCTGCGATACGTGCTACTTCTTCGATCTTGCGCTTGGCTTCCTGCTCTGCTGCCAGCCGCGCGGCTTCTTCGGCCTTGCGTTTAGCTTCCTGCTCTGCTGCCAGTCGTGTCGCTTCCTCGGCCTTACGTTTGGCTTCCTGCTCTGCTGCGATACGTGCTGCTTCCTCAGCTTTGCGTTTAGCTTCCTGTTCTGCTGCCAGTCGTGCCGCTTCAGATGTTAATGCGTATCCGCAGCCATTGCAAAACAATACCCCTTGCTTTAGTCTTTTTCCACAGGCAGGGCATTTGTATGCCTCTGTTTTTTTATTTAATTCCGCGCCGCATCTATAACAGAAAGCTTCGTCATCGCTTACTGCTGCGCCGCATTTAGGGCAAGATGGCACACTCATCCGCTCTGATTCTACCACAGTCGCCCCGCACTTGTAGCAAAACCGTTCCCCATCGTGTATTTCCGCCCCGCATTTTTTACAGTAGAACATACGCTTTTATTCTCTTTCGATGTTTTGGTCTAAGGCTAAACAAACAAACTAAGCAAAAACAGGCCGCACCACGTAACGGCATAGCCATATTTGCCACCCATTTTGCTGGCTCTCATGAACAGATAAACCGGGACAAGCACAAGTCCAAGCCAAATCCAATCCCCGGGTTTATTGCCGTTACTTTCCAGTTCCTTTTTATCAAGCATAAGAATAATGCAATTCAACACTATGACGATAATCGTAAGAATAACCCCTGTAACGGCCCATGAGCCAAACACAATATCCACGCTTAACGGAGCTGTCGCTAACGTCCAAGCCCATTTATCCGATACCGCCTTCTCTATTCGTTCGGTTTCTCTACGTCCCGATATACAGGAAGCACCGCATGAAACGCAAAAGGCAGCATTCTCTCGCAATCTTGTCCCGCATTGACTGCAAAATAACTGCTGCTCATATTTTGCGCCGCATTTATAGCAAAATTGCGCCCCTTCATCCAAAATCGTGCCACAAGCTCTACATGTTGGCATGCAAACTCCCCTTTACTTAACTGTAGTGCCGCATTTGGAGCAGAAAGCCGCATTTGGCTTTAGTTCTGCGCCGCAGGATTTGCAGTGACGTATAATGCTTTCCGCCGCTGCTGTAGAAGCCACGGAAGAACCTTCCGTATACAATGCCTCTTCGCTACTCTCTGCCTTTTTTATTCCATGCGCAATTATGTTGGCCTGAAAATTCGGTTCTATTGGCATAAAGCCCCAATACAGCAAAGCGAAAACCCAAAACCAAAATCCCCAGCCAAGGCTGATGGTATAGCCTTTTCGATATGCAAGCCGTTGAATTGCATATCCGAACCAATAACATCCCCAAATTATTATTGTCCCATAGGTGACAAGCATTATGTCTTTTGGCATATCATTGATGATGCCCACCAAGCATACGAATAAACCTAATCCGTTGAAAAAAGCGCAGGCATACATATATTCTTTTTTGTGCCTGCATGGTTCCGTTCTTTCACTGAAAACAATGGATAACACCTCAACTGCGATGCCTATCAGCCATACAAGAATTCCAATACCTTCCACTGCTAATGTCCTCCTTATGATTTTTCGACTCCCGAAGGCAACGAAGCTATCTTCAAAATAATTATATCATATTTTGCCGATTTTTTGTTATGCTATCAGCATAATACGGCAACTTTTGTAAACTTCATCTTTAGAAGTATTCTACCATGTCTAACGTATTAATATCAAGGCATAATTTCATCTTTAGAAGGTATGCTTTGGGTATGAAAATATACTGG
>SFGI01000080.1 GCA_004557645.1 [Eubacterium] saphenum
TACTTGTATTGCCCCTCGAATACGATTTGTTTTGCAAAGAATTTGAACTTGCCGTTCGGTGATTTTCCATTTGGCGGCAGTTTCTTTCACTGTCATATAGTTTTCCATTCGGCACCTCACAAATACAATAAACCATAATACATTATATTCGTTTAAACGAAATTTGTCAAGACTTTCAAAAAAAGACGATGCTTCCGCTTCTTGTGAGGAGTATATCATCTGTCAGACGGAATTGGGTAAATGAAATAGGCTGGACATGGTTGATTTCAACCGTGTCCAGCCTATTTTTTTGCCTATTTGCGTTTTCTTTTTCCTTTTCCGTGGGTCATATTGGTTTTCCCTCGTTGGTTAATAGAGGGTTTCAGGTGTTTGGACAGTTTCAAGACTTCTATTATATTCACAAACTGCTCCATCGTGATCGCATCATAGTCAATACCAAAGGTTGCGAGAAAAATGCGAGCCTGTTTTTCCGCATCGCTGCCTTTGTAGTCCATGGCTTCCTGCAAACTCTGTTGCACATCCAGCGCCGGAGAATGGCGGTCCGCAGTAGTTGCATCATTTTGATGGGCTTCCCGAATATCCCGAAGGATCAGCTTCAAATCGTCAGAAATAACATGGCCGAAATACTCGTCCTCTTGTACTTGTGCAAGTTCCAGCGTCCGCAGGTACAGATCATTTTCCGTTTCTCCCTGCTGCATCAGTACCATTTGGCGGACGGCTTGCAGTACGGCGTTCATATCGCTAATCCGCATATCTGCGATCCGATCCACATAAATCTCCGCATCCAGCATCATTTTCTGGAAATCATGGTGACAGAGAATTTCCGACAGCAACCGGGGGTTGAATTTCCCGGCTTTCAGAACATCAATCGCATCATCACTCAGGTGCAGGGCATTCAGCTCTGAGTCTGAGTGATTTTTTTGTTCTGACACCCCCAACAGATAATCCGTAGTCACATGATAAAACTTTGCCAGTGTGACGATGGCAAAAGGGCTTATGTCTTTATAATCATCATTCTCGTATTTGCCGAGCGCAGATTTGGAAAGCCCAGTCTGGTCGGCCAGCTGTTCCAAGGTAAGTCCGTGCTCCACCCGCAAATCCTTCAATTTTTCCTGAATGGTTAAGGTCGTATTCATGCCAAGCCTCCCCACCGCTCTATTTCTTTTATTATAACACAGCTTGTCTATAAGCGTGGAAATTGCTGCTTTTTCAGAGCCTTTTCCATCCTTTTGGATATACGGGAATGGTCATGTTTTTTCGCTAAAATGTACTTGTCACCAGATATTGCAGCTTGAAAAGTACATGACCGTCCGAATGGGATATGCCGGTTGGCGAAGCAGCGCCAGAGCCAGCCTGGGGACAATTTGGGGCTGTTGACAAAGCCCACTTAGCGCCGGAAATATGATATAATGAGAAAAAGAGCGGGGAGGGGGATGGGAATGCAACTGAAACTGCACATGGTAACGATAGAAGATTTGGTCCCAGAGGGACATTTTTTGAGAAAACTGGAAGCCAGGCTGGACTTGTCCTTCGTCCGTGAAGAAACAGCCCATCTGTACAACCACAGGCATGGCCGCCCGGCAATTGACCCTGTTGTGCTGGTAAAATATCTGCTGGTAGGATACCTGTACGGGATCCCATCGGAACGGCAGATCGAGCAGCGTATCCAGACGGATGTGGCCCTGCGGTGGTATCTGGGTCTGGATCTGTTTGACCGGGCACCGGACCACAGCACCATCTCTCAACTGCGCCGTCGCAAGCCTTCTTTCCGCAAGGTTTTCCGTCGGCTGTTTGAGGAAGTGGTGCGTCAGTGCATCGAGAAAGGTCTGGTCAGCGGGCGGCTGGCAGCCACCGACTCTACCCATGTAAAGGCCAATGCCTCCCGGGCGTCGGAGCATCTGGTGGAGATGCCGGAGGAACCAGGCGCATACTGGGAACGGCTGGACAGCTACGAGGAAGAAGGACTGCAGGCACTGGAGAAAAGGACTGGACACCGCCGGAAGAAGCGGACAAA
>SFGI01000081.1 GCA_004557645.1 [Eubacterium] saphenum
AAGTTAGGTTTAGGTACTATCATGAGTTTATCAGCAAATCAATCACAATGCAAGATACAAAAAGGAGTTTTTTATGAGCAAACATGTTCTGATCATTAATTCAAGCCCCCGTAAAGGCGGCAATTCTGAAACGCTGGCTGCATTCTTCGCAAAAGGCGCTGAGGAAGCCGGTCACAAGGTAGAAACCGTTTATCTTCGGGAGAAGAAATGCGGTTTTTGCAAGGGCTGTCTCGGGTGTCAGAAAACGCAGCACTGCATCCTCCGGGACGATATGGATGACATCCTGCCGCGCATGCAGCAGGCCGAGGTGATCGCTTTTGCCAGCCCCGTGTATTTCTATTCGCTGTGCGGGCAGCTGAAGACCCTGCTGGATCGCACCAACCCCCTGTTTGCCGGGGACTATGCTTTCCGCGACATCTATTTGTTGGCCAGTGCTGCCGATACGGACGAAAAGACCATGGAAGGCCCCAAGAAAGCTATGGAGGGCTGGAAAAGTATGATATGGAAGGGCTGGTTGACCTGGCAGTGTCAGGGAACAGAGACGCATTGGAGGTTGGGGGATGTGCAGGACATGGTGTTTAACCTGAAAACATGACATACAGATGTCATTTTATATGTGGTATAATCGTGAAATGACAGATATATGAGATGTATGATATGGAGGGCTATCATGAGGGGCTTTCATCATGGGCGGCGCTGTCCCGCTTCGTCCTCCGTCAGAATGAAAGGAAGGTACGCAATGACATGGATGGAGGTATACCCGGCTCACAGGCAGCCGGACATGGAGCAAATCGGAAGATATATAGCAAGTCCCTGCTGGCAGCAGCTTTTGGCCTGGCTGGAGGACACATTTCATATATCCCCCAGGATTGAGTACAGCAGATGCTCCATGCAGGGAGGATGGAACGTAAAGTATAAGAAGGGATCCAGGGCGGTCTGCACATTGTATCCTGAGGAAGGGTATTTTATCTGCATGGTGTCGGTGGGGGCAAAGGAAGCCCCGGAGGCAGAACTGGCACTTAACGGCTGTACTGCTTATGTCCGTCAGTTGTATCAAGATACGGCTCCTTTTAATGGGGGAAGATGGATGATGATAGAGGTAAGGGACGGGGACGTACTGGAGGATGTGAAGGAATTGATTGGAATTCGGATGAGGAAGAAACGGAGTGTTTAAGTTTATAGTGCGGCGGAGGCAGCAGGAAGAGGCGGGGAAATAAATCCCCCCCTTCTCTTTATTTATTATAGGAAAGTCCTTGCTGAAACGAAGTTATGTAAACTAATGATTCTGCCAAAGGAGGGTATAGAAAACAGACGGTGGTTTAGAACAGGTCGATATAGAACCCTTCTTCCCATCCATCATCGTCGAGGTCGTCATCTTCAGTTAAAAAGTAATGCATATCCAATAAATCAGAATCGGTGAGTTCATCCACATATCTTTGATTCATTTGCAACTGCCTCCCATCTGTAATAAATGTAGTATGAAGCAGATGGGAGAGAAAGTCAAGCAGAGCGGGACCGGGGATAAAGGCCATGCCTTATCCTTGTCCTTTTGTATAATTCATCCAGAGGAACCCGTTCATGTTTATGGTACAGCTCTAGAAAGACCATTTCATGTCTGCAGTTTGGGCATTGCAGGGGGTCGTACCCCATGGTAAGAAGGAAAAGCTTACGCCAGGTGTTGAAATCGAGGAGAATCCTGTGTTTGGATTTTGGGACTGCTTTATGGAGCTGATTGTCAATCTCCCGGTGTCTGGCATAAAGCCCATAGTACCGGGTCATCTTGAAGTTTTTTTCAGGTATATGCAGAATGAGCAGCTTAATGAAATCAATGGCGGGAAGAGTCTTTTTTACAAAAGAGTTGTCTTCATGCTTATTGTAATGGAAAGTCACCATCTCCCCATCGTAGGAATCAATCCTGGAAAGAGCAATGACAGGGCGGCCAAGATAACGGCTGAAATATTTAATAATGGATTTTGGGTCGCAAAGATTGGGCTTGGCATAAACGTAGAATCCATTTCTGTCCCTATGGTAAACGGCGGCTTTCATCTTTTTAAAAGAGGGACCGATGCGTTTTTCCAGTTTATTTAACAAAACAGTCTGAAAGGATTTACGGAGGTAGGAATAATTGAAATATGTGACCTTGCGCCAGACACCATCATCAGAAAACCCGCCTTCGGTAAGGAGACAGTGGATGTGTGGATTCCAACCGAGAGGGCGACCGAAGGTATGAAGGACACAGATAAACCCAGGGACAAAGTTTTTGGATTTGTTCAGGGAGAAAAAATATTCTTTGATGACATCAGAAACAGCCTCGAAA
>SFGI01000007.1 GCA_004557645.1 [Eubacterium] saphenum
CTTTATAGCCCTGTTTGTCCTCTGTGCATTCCAGCACCTTTGCTGTAAATTTTGTTGCATACGCATCCTGATAGTATAATTTTTCGGTCATACCGTTCTCCTCCATTTTTAGAATTATGCCTTATTATAACATAAACCAAAGGGAACCTCAAAAAACTTCATCTTTTTGGGCTTTGGAATGGCAAAATGCCACTCCGAAAGCCTAAAGGTCCCTATTTCGCTCCATAGAAAAAGCGGCATGCTCAAAGAGCATACCGCTTAAATTCATCTTATAAGATCATTGGATTTTTCACAAAGCTATGCGGATTATTTGTCCAGCTGAGGAGCTTCGTCGTCCATCCATTTCATCAGACCGCCCATTTCAGCGTCTTTATCCCAAACATATTTGTTTGTTTCGGATGCGATAACGCCGGACAGACCAAGCAGAGCAACCATGTTAGGGAATGCCATACATGCGTTCAGTGTATCTGCTACGTTCCAAACTACGTCCAGAGCAGCTGCACAACCGATCAGTACAACGATTGTCCAAGCAATACGATAAGGCATGATAGCTTTTACGCCTACCAGGTAAACCCATGCACGTTCGCCGTAGTAAGACCAACCAAGGATTGTGGACCATGCGAATGTGATCAGACCAAATGTCAGAACGGCAGGACCGATAACGGGGATTGCATTGAATGCACCAGCAGTCAGGTTAGCACCTGTCAGACCTTCCATACCAGCGGGGTCTTTGATGATAGAGGATACCAGAACCAGACCTGTCAGCAGACATACAACGATTGTATCCCAGAATACACCAGACATGGAAATCAGAGCCTGTCTAGCAGGGTTTCTTGTAGCAGCACATGCGTCTACGATAGGAGCAGAACCCAGACCAGATTCATTTGTGAACAGACCACGGGATACGCCGGCACGGATACAAGCTGTAACAGTTGCACCAACGAAGCCGCCGCCTACTGCTGCGGGATTGAAAGCGCCTTTAACGATTGCTGCGAATGCTGCAGGGATATATGCTGCGTTGATGAAGCAGATAACGATACAGCCTACGATGTACAGACCAGCCATGATAGGGATCAGTTTTTCACATACTTTGGAGATGGATTTTACGCCGCCCAGAATAACCAGACCTGTGATAACCATCAGAACAACACCAGTTGCAATCTTGGGAACGCCAAATGTACCCTGTACGGATTCAGCGATGGAGTTACCCTGTACCATGTTACCGATACCAAAACCAGCAATACCTGTGAAGATTGCAAACAGAACGCCCAGCCATTTCTGGCCCAGACCTCTTTCCAGAGCATACATAGGACCACCAATGTAGGAACCGTCTTTCGCTTTTACACGGTATTTAACAGCCAGTGTAGCTTCGCCGTATTTTGTAGCCATGCCCAGCAGACCTGTGAACCACATCCAGAATACTGCACCGGGACCACCAGTACCAACTGCAGTAGCAACACCTACGATGTTACCTGTACCGATTGTAGCAGCCAGAGCTGTTGCCAGAGCTGCGAAACCGCCGATATCACCGGATGCCTCTGCGTCGGGTGTAACGGACAGCTTAACGCCGGTAAATACCTTTCTCTGAATGAATTTTGTTCTCAGTGTCAGGATTACATGTGTACCGATCAACAGTACCAGCATGATAGGACCCCATACTACGCCATTGATTGCATTTACAAAGTTGTTAAAAGCTTCCATAAAATTCCCTCCCTTAGAGAAAAGATGAAATAATTCCTTGTATCAGTATCTTATCAGGCCGCGGTTCCTGTTTTGCAAAAATACTCACACAATCATTCCATTGGAACTCACATCTATGATATCCAAAAAATGGTAATAAATCAATAGTTTTTTGAAAATTTCAAACAATTATTCCAAAAAATTACAATTTGGATATCTGAGTTGCAATATAAAAATACTAGAATTCCGGCTTTTTTTGTACATTCCGCCTGTTCCGCTGCGGACAAAAAAAATTTTTGTCCACAATTTAAACCGCAGTTATGAAATCAACTTTTATACATCCACTGTACAGAAATACATCCATTTGCATAAAAATAAAAGAGAAGAGCCAAAAGACTCCTCTCTTTTATTTTTAAAACAACCAATAGAATTTTTACACCAAATTATTTATCCGTAACAGGTGCTTCATCATCCATCCAAAGATCAAGACCGCCATCTGCCCAAACATATTTCTTTGTTTCAGATGCGATCACACCACTCAGACCAAGCAGAGCAACCAGATTGGGGAATGCCATACATGCATTCAGTGTATCGGCTACATTCCAAACGACTTCCAGCGCAGATGCACAACCTACAAATACAACAAGCGTCCAAGCAATACGGAAAGGTTTAATCGCTTTTACGCCAACCAGATATACCCATGCACGTTCGCCGTAATAAGACCAGCCCAGAATCGTAGACCATGCGAATGTGATCAAACCGATGGTCAGGACGATGGGGCCTATTACAGGAATCGTACCGAACGCACCGGATGTCAGGTTTGCACCGACCAGACCGTCCATGCCAACGGGGTCTTTAATGATACAGGACACCAGTACCAGACCTGTCATCAAACAAACAACGATGGTATCCCAAAACACACCAGACATGGAAATCAACGCCTGACGAGAAGGATTTCTTGTTGCTGCAGCCGCATCAACGATAGGCGCAGAACCCAAGCCGGATTCATTCGTGAACAGACCACGGGCAACACCAAACCGGATGCACTGCATCACTGTGATGCCTACAAAGCCGCCGCCTGCTGCCGCAGGATTGAACGCAGATTTGATGATGACTGCAAAGGTTGCAGGGATATACTGGGCATTGATTACCAGAATGATAAAACAACCCAGAATATAGAAACCAGCCATCAAAGGAACCAGCTTTTCACAAACCTTGGAGATAGAGTTTACACCACCCAAAATGACCAGACCGGTCAGGATACACAAAACCACACCGGTTACAATTTTAGGAATACCAAAGGTATTCCGTACCGATTCCGCGATAGAGTTGCCCTGGGTCATGTTACCGATACCAAAACATGCGATGGCTGTGAATACTGCAAACAGAACACCCAGCCATTTCTGCCCCAAGCCTCTTTCCAATGCATACATGGGACCGCCAATAAAGGAACCATCCTTTGCTCTTACACGATATTTCACCGCCAGAACTGCTTCACCGTATTTTGTAGCCATGCCGAACAGCCCAGTCATCCAAACCCAGAATACGGCACCAGGGCCGCCCAGGCCAACTGCTGTGGCAACACCTACGATGTTCCCGGTACCGATCGTAGCCGCCAGTGCTGTTGCCAGCGCACCAAAACCGGAAACGTCACCGGATGCCTCTTTATCAGGAGTGATAGAAAGTTTGATCCCTGTGAATACTTTTCTCTGGATGATGCCGGTTCTCAGCGTCAGGAATACGTGTGTCCCAACCAGCAGACACAACATCACAGGCCCCCATACAAACCCATTGATGGTACTTACAAAGTTGTTAAAAGCTTCCATTGATCTCCCTCCTTTTTCCAAAAATATATACGTGAAATGATTGCCGCGCAGCAGCACCAATTGGCAGCTCTGCCGGTGCTTTTCTACGGTTTCACTAGGAATTTATTCTTTTTTGGGGAAAAATATGTAGGTACTTCCGGTTAAGATTTTGTATAATAACAAAACCATTTGTAAGACTTTTTCTGATTCACAATTCGCTCTGTAAATCTTCCCCATAAAAAAAGTGCTGATCCCTCCAAACAGGTCCAGCACTTATTTTTGATTTTAAAACAGGTTTTTTCGTTATGGCTTTCAGATTGCTTCCATTTCCTCTGGTTTTTCTTCGATGATCTCTTCTTCCATCTCTTCCATCTCTTCCTTTGGTTCTTTCATCAGGCGCAGGGCTGCATACAAAACCACAAATGCCATGATGATCTGCGGAAGACCGCGGCTGATATACCAGAAAACATTCGGCAGATCGAAGAAAGTACCCAGCAAATTCATACCTTCTCTCCAAAGGATGGAAATGCCGATCAACAGCAGCACGATACCGAAAATACGGCGGTGCTTTGCCGTAAACTGCCAGTCTCTTTCCCAATCCACATAATCCTCAAAGAAAAATTTATCCTCCACTGCGGCAAATTCCTCTTCGCTCATCCGACGCAGATTATGGGTGTGGAAAAAGCTGTAGCACCAAACGATGGGACAAATGAAAAGCATCAATTCCTCCCATCTGAGCCATGCAGTCAGTGCCGCTGCGCCGAAAAACAGCCCCATCAGCCCAATGCCCTGCTTATACAGTCCCATATACATTTCCCCTGCACCGGGGCAGCAGGAAAACACTAATGTAAAAAAGCGATTTTTTTGATTTGTCATAAAAACTCCTCCTTGTATGAAGTATGAAATGATTTCCTGCAATCATCATAGCAAAAGAGTTTTAGGCTTTTTTTCAGCGTTCTTTAAGATTTTCTAAATATTACAAAAGACCACCATAAGGTGGTCTTTGCAATCGTTATTCTTCCATTTCTTCCTCGAAAGCAGCAGCTTTTTCGCCGCCGGGCAGGAATTTTTCGATCTCTGCCCACAGCTCATCCACGCCGGTTTTCTTTTCACCGGAGAAGGGAATCAGCACATCGCCGGGCTGCAGCTTCAGGGTCTTTTTGATGATGGAAAGCTGCTTCTGGATCTGGCTGCGGTTGATCTTATCGGATTTGGTTGCGGCAATGATGATGTCATAGCCGTAATGCTTCAGCCAGTCATACATCATGATATCGTTTTTGCCGGGTTCGTGGCGGATATCGATGAGCAGGATGATAGCTCTCAGTTCTTCTCTTCTTTCCAGATAGGTTTCGATCATTTCACCCCATTTGGCGATTTCGGATTTGGGGGCTTTCGCATAGCCATAGCCGGGCAGGTCCACCACATACATCATATCGTTCACATCATAGAAATTGATGGTTCTTGTCTTGCCGGGCTGGGAACTGGTGCGGGCCAATGCCCGTCTGCCCAAAATGGCATTGATGAGGGTAGATTTCCCTACGTTGGATTTGCCTGCAAAAGCGATTTCAGGCTTGCCATCCATCGGGTAATGGGAAAAATTTGTGCCGATATATTTCAGAGAACTTGTTTTTACTTGCATACGCTTTCTCCCTTCGCCAGTGCTGCTTTCAGCACATCTTCCATGGTTTCCGCCAGAACGAATTCCAGACCTTCTTTCACTTCATCGGGAATTTCGTTCAGGTCTTTTTCATTTTCCTTGGGCAGTACAACTGTTTGGATACCTACTTTTTTCGCCGCCAGCACCTTTTCCTGCAGACCGCCGATGGGCAGTACTCTGCCCCGGATGGTGATTTCCCCTGTCATGGCAACATCATTGCGTACCTTTGCCCCTGTCAGCGCAGAAAGCATAGCTGTGGCCATGGTCACGCCGGCAGAAGGGCCATCCTTGGGGGTTGCCCCTTCGGGGATGTGGATATGTATATCATTCTTTTTATAGAAATCAGGTTCCAGTTTGAATCGTTCACTCTGGGAACGGATATAACTGATGGCCGCTTCGGCGGATTCCTGCATCACCTTGCCCAGATTGCCTGTCACCTTGAATTTGCCGTCACCGGGCATGCAATTCACCTCTACAGAAAGGGTCGTGCCGCCCACTCTGGTCCACGCCAGACCACGGACGATGCCCACCTGAGGTTCTTGATAAATGGTTTCGGGCATAAATTTCTTGGTACCCAAAATCTCTTCCAGATTTTTCTTTGTCACCGTCAGGGATTTTCTTTCTCCTGCCAGAATGGATTTTACTGCCTTGCGGCAAACTTCGCCAATGGTACGTTCCAGCTGGCGCACGCCGGCTTCTCTCGTATATCCATCAATGATGTCTTCGATTACATCTGTCTTGATCTTCAGCTGTTTTGCTGTCAGTCCATGGCGTTTTCTCTGCTTATTTACCAGATGTTCTTCCGCAATATGAAGCTTTTCCTGGGCGGTATAGCTGCCCAGTTCAATGATCTCCATACGGTCTCTCAGGGGGCCGGGAATGGTATCCAAGCTATTTGCCGTACACATGAACAGCACCTTGGAAAGGTCGTAGGGCAGTTCCACGAAATGGTCACGGAAGGTATTGTTCTGTTCCCCATCCAACACTTCCAGCAAGGCTGCCGCAGGGTCGCCATTATGGGAAACCCCCAGCTTATCCACTTCGTCCAGCAGCATCAGAGGATTGATGGTGCCCACCTGTTTCATGGCGTTGATGATACGACCGGGCATAGCACCGATATATGTTTTTCTGTGACCGCGGATCTCCGCTTCATCCTTCACGCCGCCCAGAGACATCCGCACATATTTGCGGTTCAGCGCCTTTGCCACAGAACGGGCAATAGAAGTTTTCCCCACACCGGGAGGGCCCACCAGGCACAGGATCGTTGCGCTTTCTTCGGGAGCATTTTTGCGGACAGCCAGATATTCCAAAATACGATCCTTCACTTTTTTCAAGCCGTAGTGATCTTCATCCAGGATCTTCGCCGCTTCGGGCAGGTCGAAGGCTTCTTCCGTAGTTTCTGTCCAGGGCAGGGAAAGCAGCGTTTCGATATAGTTTCTGGAAACATTGGATTCGGGGGAAGTCACAGGAATCTTCAGCATACGGTCGATCTCTTTTTCAATGGTTTCGCGCACATAGGCAGGAGGGTTCTTTTCCTCCAGCTGTTTGCGGTATTTTGCCGCATCGGCTCCCACGCCGTCCTTGTCACCCAGTTCTTCCTGAATGACCTTCAATTCTTCCCGCAGATAATATTCTCTCTGGTTCTGATCGATATTCTGTTTTGTTTTGCTTTCGATCTCTTTTTTGATATCCAGCACCTGACGTTCCTTCTGCATCAGAGCAATGACAGCTTCCAGTCTTTCAAAAGGATTCAGGATATCCAGCAATTCCTGTTTTTTATTGAAGGCCAGCTCCATGCCTGCTGCCATGATATCTGCCAGCTGACCGGGTTTTGTGGCAGAGACTACATTTCCCATCAGGTCCATGGCTGCGGTATTGGGTGCCAGCTTGATATATTCGTCATACTGTTCCACAGCGATCCGCATGATTGCCTGCACGTATTCACTGGGTTCTTCATCAAAATCCTGGGGGATCGTCGTAATTTCCCCATAATCGCAGTTTCTGACATGGATATTGGTCAGTCTGCCGCGGCATTTGCCTTCCACGATGACATGGGTCAGGTTTCCGGGCAGCTTCAATACCTGCTTGATCTCCGCCAGAACGCCGATATCATATAAATCGTTTCTGCCGGGGTCCGGTGTGGCAGGGTCTTTCTGGGTCACCAAAAAGATTTCCTTCCCGTTTTCCTCTGCCGCCTGCAGGGCGTCCAGAGATTTCTGTCTGCCTGCAGGGAAGCTGATGGCCATGCCGGGGAATATAGTCATTCCACGCAAAGCGATCATCGGCACGATGATCGGTTGTTTCTTCTCCATTGTTTTCACCTCATATATGCAATGTTTTTCTCAAAAACTCTCATTTCTGTATCCATCTGGCGAAAAAAGCACGGAAAATTCACTCCTTCGCCTTAACTAAATAGTATACAATAAATATGGGGTTCGGTCAAATATTGTCGAATAGGAATTTTCTTGATACACTATGAAAAAAGGGGAGGGAATTCTTGTGGCAAGTATCAAAGCAAAGCGGATTTTAGAGATCATCATAAAGCTTCTATTCTTCGCATTTATACTTTATTTTCTCTGGGGAATCTATGTCGTCAATCTAGGCTATGATGTGGAAATGAATCATACCATCCAAGCAGGGCTTTACGAAGGCGAAGAAAAGTTGGAGGACGTAACGATCGAAGTAGAAGGTACCTTTCGAAACTATTTCTTCCAACGGGATACCTACGAAGGCAGATTTGCCGTATCTTGCCTTCCGGAAACCACAGACAAGTATGCCGTTGCTCATATCCATTGGTCTGAAGACAGCTATGGCGTATTTCCAAGTATTCGCTACCTCGATAGAAATCCAGACCACATGGGTCTGCATTTTCTCGACACAAATGGTAACTACGGCATAAATGTTCTAAGCAAAGACATGACAGAAATCGTCTGGAAAACAGCCGACGGCAACTATATCGCCACCGAAGCAGCCTATGGAGAATGGATGGCAGAACGGGCGCAGTAAAAGAAACCGCATGATAAACTGGAATCCTTGGAGGTGCAAGGGATGAAAAAGAGAGCCTTTATAGTGTTATTGATTATACTGGTTTTGCTCCTGACATATTTTATTGGCACAGGTTTTATGAAAAATACTTCTGCATATATCAATGATTTCTCAGTTTCAGAAGATGGAAGCGAAATCACAATGAATGTTGATGTGGCATCCTCTATGGGATATATCAGAGAGGTTTCTATTTACCAACAAGAAGGCGGAAAACTTTATATTGATTGCTACTCTGCTTTTGGTGGTCTTAACGGAAGCATAGGTGCAAAAAGTGTTTTCACCTTGCCGTTAGACAAAGACACTACAATAATTGCCATTTATCGAAACACAAACTGTTATGAAGAAATTTTGAAAAAAGACGATAACGATGTGTGGCATCGTGTTACACAAGAGTGAATTTCAATTTATCCACCTGATGAAAAACTATGCTCCGCCCAATGGGCGGAGCTTTTTTTCATCCGATCTCCTTTTCCTTCAAAAAATCAACCCCCTCGGAAAGGGCTGCCCCCTCCGAAAGGAAAATCTCATTCAGCAATTCCTGCACATCCCCCACGGGAATGACTTCGATCTCCAGTTTCTTATAGGCATCCTTCCAATTTTCCCGGGGAATAAAGGCACGGGTCGCCCCTGCTTCCTTTGCCGCCTCCAGCTTTTCCTCCACACCGCCCACAGGCAATATCTGCCCATGGAGGCTGATTTCCCCCGTCAGGGCGATATCGTTTGGCACAGGGGCTTCTGTAAAGGCAGAATAGACCGCCAAAAACATAGCTGTCCCTGCCGAAGGCCCATCCACGGGGATACCGCCGGGGAAATTCAGATGGACACTGTATTCCTCTTTGGAAAACCCGAACTGCTCCATTAGTGTCAGCACATTTTCCGCCGCAGAACGGGCATTGCTTTTTCGCTTGGCGGAGCCCTGTCGATTTTTGAATTCCTCTTCTTCCATGATGCCTGTCACCGTCAGACCGCCCTTCCCCTTCTGCACAATGGCTTCCACAGAAAGGAGCATCCCACCGCCGCTTGACTGCACACCAAGTCCATTGACTACGCCCACCATAGGCTTTTCGGGGATCTTCCGCTGATAAACAGGCTGATACTTTCCTGCTTCCGCCACCCATTCCAAATCCGCCGCCGTGATGGTGCGGTTCCCTTCCATCCATGCCAAAGAAGTCAGGGACTGCACCAGATTGACCGTATCCCTGCCCCCTCTGGCATAGGCTGCGATCTTTCCGCAAAGGCCTTCTTCGTAATCCAGTCCTGCCCGATGGAGGCTGTTTTCTGCGATTTTTTCCACAGAAGTACGATCCAGTCGGTCAAAGAAAATCTCCGTACAACGAGAACGGAGCGCATCAGGAATTTCATTGGGACTTCTGGTAGTCGCCCCAATGAGGCGAAAATCCGCAGGGATCCCCTTCTGAAAAATCTGGTGGATATAGGGGGGAATGCTTTTGTTGCTGCGGCTGTAATAGCTGCTCTGGAACCGAGCCACCCTGTCCTCCAGCACCTTCAGCAACTTATTCATCTGTATGGGATGCAGTTCCCCGATCTCGTCGATGAAAAGCACGCCGCCATGGGCTTCGCAGACTGCCCCGGGACGGGGTCTGGGGATGCCCGCCTGCCCAAAGGAGCCTGCCCCCTGATAGATAGGATCATGGACAGAGCCCATCAACGGATCGGCAATATTCCGTTCATCAAACTGCAATGTGGTGGCATCGATCTCCACAAATTTTGCCTTTTCCCCAAAGGGAGATTCCTTTTTCTGCTTAGCTTCCTCCAAGATCAGCCGTGCCGCCGCCGTTTTCCCCACCCCCGGCGGGCCATAGATCAAAATATGCTGGGGATTGGGGCCGCAGAGGGCTGCTCTGAGGGCTTTGATGGCCTTCTCCTGTCCAATGATCTCCTCCAGCTTTTTGGGGCGTGTCTGCTCCGCCAAGGGTTCTGTCAGCCCCGTCTCCCACATTTCCATCAGTTTATCCATCTGGATGATGTTATCCTCGCATTTCAATCCCTCGCCGGCACCTTTCCTGCGGCTGCTTTTGTAAAAATACCATGCGCCCAGGCAAAAAAACAACAGCTGCGCCCACAACAATAGATTCCCTTTCAAACTCCCATCTCCTTTTTCCATTCTTGGAAATAGTATCTCTCGAAAGGGCAGAATTATCCCCATAAAAAAAGAGACCAAATTTGATCCACAAATTCGCTCTCTCTTGGGGAACTGCGTTTTTCTCCTTAAATCTCATTCAGATCGATAGGGAAATCCTCCGGAACCATATCGCCCGGGATGGTATATTCAAAATGATGATACTCATAGGGCACAGAAGGAGCCACTGTGAAAAACCGAAACAAGCCATAGGAAAAAAGCCCCATCAGGACCGTTCCTGCCACAGCAAAAATCAGCCACGCCTTGGCAAGATTACGACGGTTGGGATTGCTGTTTTGATTGAGTATCCAGATAATAGGTACGATGAGATTCACAATGGGGATACATAAGATCAGCCCGATCAGCAGATAGGCACCCATGCTCAGGGGTTCTGCCAAATTCTGTTCCTTTTCTTCTTCCCTTTCCTCCCGGGGAGGCTCTTTTTCCAAAGGCATACCGCAATGGATACAGTATAAGTCCTCCTGTCCCACTGGGCCGCCGCATTTTTTACAGGTTCTCGACATGATATCTCTCCTTTCCATTTTCTTCTCTCTGCATGATATCATACCATATTCCTTGGCTTTTGTCTTTCTTTTTCTATTGTAAACTTTTATTATATAACGGTTGACAATGAGTCTTTCTCCGTTTACAATGCTTCTATCACCAAAGAAAAAGGAAAGAAGGATATTCCATGGAAACAAACACTAAAAACATCGTCAATATTGCCCTGATGGCGGCGATCCTCTGTATTCTGGCCCCCATCAGTATCCCCATCCCTGTCAGTTCCATCGCCCTGACTCTGGCAACTCTGGCAATCTATCTCATCGCCTATGTGCTGGAACCAAAGCAGGCGCTGGCAGCCGTAGGGCTGTATCTCTTATTAGGGGCCATCGGTCTGCCCGTCTTTTCCGGCTATATGGCAGGCATCAGCCGGTTTGCTGCTCCCGGCGGCGGCTATCTGGTGGGCTACCTTTTCCTGGCAGGCATCAGCTCTGCTTTCATCCATCGCTTCTCCCATCCCTTGCCCCAGATCGTCGGAATGTTTCTGGCCACCTGCATCACCTATGGCATCGGCACCTTCTGGCTGGCAAAGGTAACAAATGCGCCTTTTTTGGCGACCCTTCCTGCCGGTGCGCTGGTATTCCTGCCTTTGGATACGGTAAAAATGCTCTTTGCCTGCTGGCTGGGCAGAAAGCTGCAGCAACATTTAAAGAAGGCATAAGCAAAGCATAGAAAAAGGCTGCCTGGTTTCTGTCAACAGACTCCAGTCAGCCTTCTTTTTATCCTATTTTCTCCGCTCTATCACAAAATCAATGCTGTGGCAATGCTGAAATATACCACCAAGGCAATGGCATCCACAACAGTAGAGATCAGAGGGCCTGCCATCATCGCAGGATCCAGTCTGACTGCCTTTGCCAGGATAGGCAGGATGCAGCCCAAGGTCTTTGCCAGAATGACCGCAACACCCATGCTGAGGGAAACGGTCAGGTCGATATTGAAAGGCGTTGCTTTATCAAAAAAGGTCATACGCACCATGTTGACCAGTGCCAGAATCAGACCGCAGATGAAACCAACCCGCAGCTCCTTGAATACGACCTTAAAGGTATCCCGCATCTGGATATCCCCCAGCGCCAGACCACGAATGATCATGGCAGAAGCCTGAGAACCGGCGTTACCGCCCGTACCAGTGATAATGGTCATAAAGCTGGAAAGAACGACCACAGAATCCAGCAGATCCTGATACATCCCAATGACAAAGGCACTCAAGGTACCGGAGATCATCAGCACGCAAAGCCAGGGGATTCTGTTCTTTGCCAATGCCACAACGCTCATTTTCAAATATTCATCATCGGAAGGCAGGACCGCATTCATCAGTTCCATATCTTCCGTGGTTTCCTGTTCGATAACGTCCACGATATCATCGACGGTGATAATCCCTACCAAACGGCCTTCCTTATCTGTTACAGGCAGTGCCATCCAGTTATATTTCTTGAAGATATTTGCGACTTCTTCCTGGTCATCCAGTGTGTGTACGGAAACCACATCATCCTGCATCAGTTCGCCAATGGTGCTTTCATCATCGGCACAGATCAGCGTACGCAAAGGCACGACCCCGATCAGCTTCCGCTGGGCATCAATAACGTAACAGGTATAAATGGTTTCCTTATCCATCCCTACCTTTTTGATTTCAGAAAGGGCAAAAGAAACCGTCATATTGGCACGCAGGCGCACAAATTCAATGGTCATCAGGCTGCCTGCGGAGTTTTCAGGGTAGTTCAAAAAACGATTGATGAGCTGTCTGGTTTCTGCATCGGTATTACGCAGCACCTTTTTCACCAGATTGGCAGGTGCTTCCTCCAGAAAGTCCACGGTATCATCCAGGAACATTTCATCGACGATATTCCGCACTTCTCGGTCTGTGATAGACTGCACGATATGCTCCTGTGTATCATTATCCATATAAGAAAACACTTCCGCCGCCACATCCTTGGACAGCAGGCGGAAGATGAACAGCTGTTTTTCTGCCGTCAGTTCTTCAAAATATTCCGCGATATTGGCAGGCTGTTCTTCGTTTAATTCCTGTTTCAGCTGAAGATATTGTCCGCTTTCCATCAAAGCTGTATAGTTTTCAAACAAGATCATCATTTCTTCATCCATGTTTTCCACCTCAATTCCAAATAAAAAAAGCACTGTATGCTTTTCGGAAATTTATCCTACATACCGTGCATTTATTCAAAAAAGGGCATAAAAACCAGAGTCAGGCTTAATTTCGCACAAAAGAAAGCTGACTGAAACGCACGGCAATATTTTTTTCAGATCGTCGATAGCCCTCAGGTTCTAAAGGGATACCATCCTTAGTATGACTGCCGTCCATTCCATTTCACCTCCATTTTTGCTGCATTCCTTTAAGCTCAACACTTTCAGTATATTCCTACAAAATTCTTGCGTCAACACCATTTCTAAAAATTCATAAAAAGTTTTTCGATTCTGTTGGAAGAAACAATTTTTTTTGCTATACTAGAAAAAATATGTTGATTTTTGCATTTTTAAAGGAGGCGTTTCCTATGGCTTTGAAAGATACAATAAAAGAATTTAAAGAATTCGCTGTAAAAGGCAATGTGGTAGATATGGCAGTCGGCGTTATCGTCGGCGGTGCCTTCAGCAAGATCGTAACATCCTTTGTAAACGATCTGATCATGCCTATCATTGGGAAGATCACAGGGGGCACAGATTTCACCCAGCTGTTCCTGCCTTTGGACGGCAATACATACGCAACCCTGGAAGAAGCCCAGGCGGCAACAGCCACCATCGCTTACGGTTCCTTCCTCACACAGGTGCTGGATTTCCTGATCATTGCAGTGGTGATTTTCTGCACGCTGAAAATGCTGATGAAGCTGAAAAAGCCCGCGGCACCGGAACCCGAAGCAGCACCTACCACAAAGGTTTGTCCTTTCTGCAAATCTGAGATCGCCATCGAGGCAACCAGATGCCCTCACTGCACTTCTCAGCTTTGATTTTCTGGGGTCAGCCCCAGACCCTGCTAGGGAAATCATTTCCCTGGAACCCTGATACGCCACAAAACTGTGTTTTGTGGAAAGAAAACTATCATTTGAGTATGAAAAAGGAGAGATTTTCGTCTCTCCTTTTCTTTTTCTCAATTCATTTGTGCTTGGAACACCTGATCGATTTCTGACATCAGCTGCTCTACTGTCACGTTGCCGCCATGATACCGCAGCTCCATGATTTGACCATCTTCCCCTTGACATACGATATGATATACGGTTTCATCCGAATATTCTGTTTTGCAGATATGTCTCCTGAAAAAGGCATCCGTATCCACGAAAACCAGATTTGGAGAAGGCGCTTCTATGCCCAGCTCCTTCCATACATCTTCCATCTCCTCTTCATTACGGACACTGCGATCATACTGCGTCACTGCATCTCTTTCGCTGCGAAAACGATAATACATCGTATCCAAATTCAGTTCCATACCATCCCCTGTCTGCATACACTGCTTCGTTTCCACTTTTTCTTCTGTTCTCAAAAGATACCTGTACTCTATGCCGTAATTCTCAAAACCACCCATTTTTTTCTGTATCCGATATACATTTCCTTCCCAAGGTGCTCCCGATAAATACACGCCTTCCTTTTGCGGGTCAATGCTTTCCCCAATTCGTGTCAAAGGCTCCTTCGTCAGCATTTCCAGACGCACAGCAGGAATTTCTTCATAAGAAATTTCCTGTGGCAGATCAAAGGTCTTTTCATTGAAATCCGAAGCGTAATATACCCATACTGCCAAGCCAATCACAAGCAGTGCGATCAAAAGAAAGGTTGCTCTGCGCCCCTTCCGCCAGTCGGTATAGTCATCGGAAATATTACCGTTTAGCACTTCTTCTTTTTCTTTCTGCAATTTTTTCGTACGGCGGCGGCTCAGCACAAAAGCAATCAGAATCCAAGGCAGGAATCGAACCAGGAACTGAATTGCTACATACAATGCTCTCCCAGAAAAGCCGGATATGGAGAAAACAGCAATCAAACCAATACCAAGCACAGCCAACTGTCCATAGCGATTCGTCCGCTCATTTTTCTTTTCTAATTTTATCTCTTCATCCAGTTTTGCAACAATCTCTACCGCATTTACAGCAGCATCTTCCGCAAAGGGATCTCGTTCCCTTACAAAAACATATTCCAGTTCATAATGGCAGACTTCCTGCCAGCCCTCTTTGGCATAAGTCTCTCTTTCTGCTTCCGTCAGAATGCTTTTCCGTTCTTCCATCCGATACTGCAGATACTGGGGTTCCCCCTCTCGGAAGATATACATCAAATAGCTCATATCCTCCAAAATCAGACCCTGTTCTGCCATTTCCCGCAAATATGCCGTCCCCTGCAGTTTCGTTGTGCCGCTTTTCCAACGTCTGACCTTCTTTCCGTTCATCTCTTTACCCCCTTTTCCAGTTTCTTCATTATTTTATGATAGCATAGGGGGTATCCTGCCGCAATTTCCGACAGCAAATCGTAAGAATTTCGTAAGCAATTATGGTCAACTTAAAAAAGCATTCGTAAGGCTTTGCCTTACTCATTGATTTGCTCCGCAAATCTCTTTCATTCCCTGTATTGACTGCACCTTGCAAGCAAAGCCAGTCAATGCAGGAGCTGAAATGCTTTTCTCCGCTTTTACAACAAAAAGCCCCAAACCAAAAGGCTTGAGGCTATGTTTTCTTAAAATTTCTTCAGGAAGTTCCCGAACTTTGTATACTGACCCATCCAGGTCAGGTCTACGGTACCCGTCGGGCCATTTCTCTGTTTTGCGATAATCAGCTCCGCCTGATTTTTCTTTTCCGTATCAGGGAAATAATATTCATCACGATACAGGAAAGCCACCACATCAGCGTCCTGCTCGATAGCACCGGATTCACGCAAATCGGAAAGCATCGGGCGATGATCGGCACGCTGTTCGCAGGCACGGCTCAACTGGCTCAGGGCGATGACAGGTGCTTCCATTTCACGGGCGATGGCCTTCAGGGAACGGGAAATTTCGGAAATCTCCTGCTGACGGGAATCGGTTCTGCCATTGCCGCTCATCAGCTGCAAATAGTCGATGACGATAAGCCCCAGCCCCTTTTCCACCTTCAAACGGCGGCACTTGGAGCGCACCTCCATGGGCGTCACACCAGGGGTATCGTCAATATAAATGGGAGCCTGCGACAACGGTCCCATGGCACGGATCAATTCTGTCCAGTCGTTATCCTCCAATTCACCGGTACGCAGTTTCTGGGCATCCAGCATGGCTTCGGAACAAAGCATACGGTTTACCAGCTGTTCCCGGCTCATTTCCAGAGAGAACACCGCCGTGGGCACATTGGCACGGATGGCTGCATTTTGGATGATATTCAGGGCAAAGGCTGTTTTCCCCATGGAAGGACGAGCCGCCAGCAAAATCAGGTCCGATTTCTGCAGACCTGCCGTTTTGGCATCAAAATCCACAAAGCCCGTGGGCACACCGGTCAGCTTGCCTTTGGAACGGTAGATATCCTCGATCTTTTCGATAGAGCTTACGGCAATATCCCTGATATGATGGAACTGTTCGGAATGGCGTTTCTGCATGATATCAAAAATGCTCTTTTCCGCCGTATCCATGATGCTGTTGACATCTTCTTTCCCTTCATAGCTCATCTGGGAAATGTTCCCCGCCGTACGGATCAGACGGCGCAGGACGGATTTTTCTTCCACGATGGCGGCATAATGGCGCACATTGACAGAGCTGCCCACTGCCGCAGAAATATTGGCAAGGAAGGGCAGACCGCCGATCTGTTCGAACTGTCCCTTTTCTTCCAGTTTATTTTTTACTGTAATGATATCGATAGGCGCACCGGAACGATAGAGTTCCTCCGCTGCTTCAAAGACCATACGGTGGTCCGGGCGATAAAAATCTTCCCCTGTCAGCACTTCCAGCGCCACAGAGGCTGCCTCCCTGTCCAAAAACATGGAGCCAAGAACCGCCTGTTCCGCCGTTTCATCATGGGGCGGCACGCCACGGGTATATTCATTTTGTTTTTCCTGTTGTTCCATGTTTTCCTCCTGGGGGTCAAAAAAGCAGTCTTACGCTTCTACGATCTTGATCTTCACTTCTGCTGTTACCTTAGGATGCAGCTTTACCACAGCAGTCCGTTCGCCCACCATCTTAATGGGATCGCCGATGGATACTTTCTTTTTATCGATATCCAGCTTTGTCTGTTCCACGATGGCCTCTGCCACTTCTTTATTGGTTACAGAACCGAACAGCTTGCCGTTGCCACCTGTTTTCACTTTAACGGTAACTACTTTATCTTCCAGTGCTTTTGCAGTTTCCTGGGCTTTTTCCAGTTCTTCCTGTTTGCGCTTTGCATCTGCTTTCTGTTTCAGTTCATAGTCGTTCAGGTTGGATTTTGTTGCTTCCACTGCCAGCTTTTTGGGCAGCAGGAAGTTCTTTGCATACCCTTCACTGGCATTGATCAAATCGCCTTTTTTGCCGACGCTTTTTACGTCCTGTAATAAAATCAGTTTCATACGGTTTCCTCCTTCAAATATTCCTCAATGGCATTGCGGATCTGTTCCTTGGCTTCCTCGGTGGTGCAGCCCTTCAGCTGTGCACCGGAAACGGTGAAATGACCGCCGCCGCCCAATTTTTCCATAATTCTTTGTACATTGATATCCCCAAAGCTGCGGGCACTGACATAGATCGTATCTCCCACCTTGATGCAGACGAAGGAAGCCTTGATGCCTACCACATTCATCAGGTCATCGGCTGCCTGAGCTGCTGTCAATGTGGAATTTTCCACATTGGAGGGACAAACGGAAATTGCCATACAGCCTTGGAACAATTCTGCATCCCGTACGGCTGTTGCCTTCGCTTTATAAGAATCCATATCATTTTGGAACAGCATTCTGACTCTGATACTATCTGCACCGTTACGGCGCAGGAAGCCTGCTGTTTCAAAGGTAATGGCACCTGTTTTCACTGCAAAATTCTTGGTATCCACCGTAATGCCTGCCAGAAGGGCATCGGCTTCGATGGATTTCAGCTTGATCTTCTTGCCGATATGCTGGATCATTTCCGTGATCAGCTCTGCAGTAGAAGATGCGTAAGGTTCATGGTAAATGAGTACTGCCTGATCGATGAAGTCTGTACTCTTTCTGTGATGGTCGAAGATCACGATCTTCTTCGCCGCCGCCAATACCTGAGGGCTTTCCACCATGCTGCTGCGATGGGTATCCACCACGATGACAAGGCTCTTGTCATCCATCATCTTGAGGGCATCCCCATCCTTGATGAGGGCTGTTTCGTAATGCCCGTTTTCCGCCATATTGGCATACAGATGCTTGATACCGATGCCGATCTCATTCATCATAATATAGCATTTTTTATCCATAGCCCTTGCGATGGCGCAAATCCCCATACAGGAACCCAGGCTGTCCAGGTCAGCATTCCGATGGCCCATGACAAAAATGCTGGAGGCTTCACCCATCAATTCCCAAAGGGCATCCGCCTTGACCCGGGCACGGATACGGGAATTTCTGCCCATTTCGCCGGCTTTTGCACCGTAAAACAGGTATTTTTCCCCTTCTTTGATCAAAATCTGGTCGCCGCCGCGGCCCAATGCCAAGTCCAGGGCTGCCTTTGCGCTCTGCATGGCATCTTCCAGAGAACCGCCGCCAACACCGATCCCCATACTCATGGTCACAGGGATATGCTCCCCTACGCTGATCTCACGGATGGTATTCATTATATCAAATTTCTTTTCCTTCAAAGCTTCCAGATCGCCCTTGGAAAGCAGGAAGATATATCTGTCTTTTTCCAGTTTCTTCATGACGCCGTTGGCATCTGTAGCAAACTGGGTCAGCTTTCTGTCCACCACTGCGGAAAGCAGAGGCTGTCTGTCCTCCGCCAGGGAATCCACAACGTCCTCGTAGTTATCCAAAAAGAGCAGACCGATGACAGTTTCGCTGCTGTCCAGCTGCTGTTCCAATGCGTGCTGTCTGGAAACATCCACCATGGTCAGATTCAGGACTGCACCAACAGCACCATTTTCTTCCACCACTTCACACTGGTTCAGCATGGCATCGTAACATTTGCCTTCCACTTCCACCCTGCTGTGTTTCCCCGTACCTGTTTTTTTCAGCTGTTCCACTACAGGTACGACCTTTTTGATATCAGGGAATTCTTTGGCGAAGGTTTCATTGACCATCAGGATATGCCCACGGATATCCAACACTGCATAGGGGATAGGCATGTGTTGAGGAATGGGGAAATTCCGCTGCAGCACCGCTGTATCCAGGAAAGTGGCTCTGCCTTCTTCGTTTTCATCGTTTCCGGAACCGCTGTCCCCCAAAAGAGACCATGCAAAAAAGCCTGCCACTGCACCGGCGATGGCACCAATGCCCAACCGGGTGTCGATGATGAAGCAAACGCAGATACACAGCACCACCGCTGCCGCACCTACCATATTGCTCTCCCCTTTTTTCTTCTTATTGTTGCGCTTCTCGCTCCTATCGTCCATAAAAAGACCTCCATAACAGAAAAGCTCTTGTTTCTTATCGTTTATCCTTTTAAACCTTCTTTGCTAATTATACAGTATAGCATAAAAAAGAAAACGACTCAATAAAAAAATGCCTTTCCCCCGGCCTGCCCCTTCCTTGCCGCCCGTAAAGCAATTGACTGCAAAACTTGTATTGAAAAATTTTAATGGAAATTCTATAGCATTCCTTATCATTTCATAGTATCATGGATATGATACCATTTCTTTTGGGCATCCTACATTTGATTCGAGGTGTCAGAATGAAAAAATTTGATTTTTTTAGACGCAACAGAAACGAACAGGATAAGCTATTGGTCAAGATCAGTATTTATGTCTTTCTGGTAGCAGCAGCGCTGATCTTATTTGAAAAAGTCATCGGCAATCTGTCCGGCATCGGCAGCAATATCGCTACAGCATCCAGCTACCTGAAAGCTTTGGCAGCTCCTTTCCTGATGGGTTTTGCCATTGCCTATGTCATGAATCCCTTCATGAATTTTTTTGACAGGATGTTGAAAAAATGCGGCAAATATTTTGTGCAGCACGAAAAAACCACTAGGATCCTTGCCATCCTGATCAACTACACCATCATCATCGGCGGTACGATCTGGATCGTCATCTACCTGGTTCCTGAAGTAAAGGAATCCATCATGGCTTTTGCAACAAATATCACCGTTTATTCCGAAACGATGAATATCCGTATCCAGAAAATCTTCGACCAGATCACCTTTATCGACAGTAAAGATGTCAACAATGTCATCAACCGTATTCTGGCTCCTATCCAGCATGCATCGGAAAATGCGCCGGAGGTATTGGAAACCATCGCCGGCAACATCTATGTATTCGGTCGGGTCACAGTTCAGTTCATTATGGCCATCTTTATCGCCTTTTATATGCTTTATGACAAAGAACGCTTCGGCAGAAAATTCCGGAAAGGTGTATACGCATTCTCTACCAAGGAAAAGGCAGAGCGCTTTTTCATCAATGTCAACCGTGTACATCATATTTTTCAGGATTTCATTGTCGGCAAAGCGATCGATTCTCTGATCATCGGGATTCTGGCTTTCATCGGGCTCACCTTCATGCAGGCTCCTTTTCCTTTGATCCTGAGCCTGATCCTCGGTGTGACCAATATGATCCCTTACTTTGGTCCTTTCATCGGTGCGATCCCTGCTATCTGCATCACCCTGCTGATCGATCCTGTTCTGGCTATCTGGGTGGGTATCTTCATCCTGATCCTGCAGCAGTTTGACGGCAATTTCCTTGGTCCCAAGATCCTGAGCAACTCTCTGGATCTGAGCCCGCTGTGGATCATCCTTGCCGTTCTGGTAGGCGGCGGCGTCATGGGTCCTTTGGGTATGTTCATCGGTGTACCCATCTTTGCAACGATCAAAACCTTTGGCGGTGAATATATCAACCGCAGGTATGAAAAAAAATATCCCATGGACGGCCCCATGGATGTTTCCGAACCTTCCGAACAGAAAGACTCTGATGAGATTTCCTGACAAAAAAATCTCAAGTCTGAAAATGGCTTGAGATTTTCTGTTTTTATATTACGAACGGAGGTCTTTTATGACTGAAACAAGAAGAACCAATCTTTTCGCTCTGTTGTTTTTTATCTATTTCATCGTGGTATCCTTTGCCCTGGCCTTTCTCCCGGCAACGGCGAGCCTTTCCGATGGAACGTATATGCTGCTGGCACAGCTGCTCTGCTTCCTGCCGCCGCTGACGCTTTATTTTGTCCTTACGAAAAAAAATATTAAGCAGACCCTTCGTCTGAATCCTCTGGGTTGGAAAAATGCCCTCATCATCATTTCTTTCGGCATTTCCATACAACCTTTGATGAGCCTGCTTTCCTACGCAGCAGCACTGTTTTTCCCCAATCCCGTGGAACAATCCATCAGCGGCATCCACAGCTCCGGATTCCTGCTTTCCCTGCTTTCGGTAGCGATCCTGCCTGCCCTTTTTGAGGAGGTTTTCTCCCGAGGCATCCTGCTTTCCGGCTACACCTTCTTGGGAAAATGGAAGGCCGCCTTTGCCAGTGCTTTGCTGTTTGGCCTGCTGCATCTGAATCCCCAGCAGCTGCCCTATGCCTTTGTGGTAGGGTTTCTCTTCTGCTTTCTGGTGGAACGGACAGATTCCCTTTATGCATCCATCCTGCCCCATATGGTCATCAACGGCACCACCGTTTTCAGCATCTTCTCTGAAACAGCCGCAGAAACGGCGGCATCTGTAGAATTGAGCGAAACTATGATCCTGGTTTCCCTGACGCTGATGGTGTTGCTTTCCATCCCCTGGCTGGCTGTGCTGCTGTATCTCTTCCTGCGGATCAATCCGCCCAAAGGGGAGTTTACACTGATGGATGAAACCGGCAAGCCCTATCAGGAACGGTTTCTGACCCCCACCATCATCACCATCTTTGCCATTTATGCCGTATTCGGTCTTTTGCCGTATCTGATTTCATAGCATAAAAAAGAGCATATCCCCATGGGATATGCTCTTTTTTATGTTCTGAATTCCAGTCCTTTCGGAAGGATGAAACGAAACGCCCGCGGCACCATTTCCGCCTTCAGATATGTAAATTGGGAAATCTCCCCGTCGATGCTGATATTCGTCGGCTGGGAAACTGCCAGTTCCAGCTTGCTGCACTTTTCATAGATGACCTTTTCCTGCCCCACCTTCGTATCCAGATAGGTACCTGCTTTATACTTGGGCAGGAGACGGACGAATTTTCTTTTGGAGATCATATTGACGATGCCCACATCCATCCTGCCATCATCCAGTGCCGCCTGGGGAGAGGAGCAGAAGCCGCCCCCGCAAAAGCTGCCGTTGGCGATGGTACAAAGGAGGAATTTCCCCGTCATAGTGGTGCCGTCTGACCAGCGAAAGGCCATACGGCTTCCCATAGGCTTTGCAAACATGGCAGCAATGCCCATCAGATATGCCACAGGGCCGCTGATGAGGGGCTTTTTCTTCCATTCCCCCGCTTTCACCACCACTTCGCAGTCAAAGCCGATATTCGCCATGTTCACCACGTATCTGCCATTGATATCGATGACATCGCAGGGCATACTCTCCCCCTCCACCTGGGAAAGAATATCCATAAAGCTATTTTTCCTGCCAAAATTGCGGATAAAATCATTGCCTGTCCCCACAGGGATCAGGCCGATCTCTGCCTGGGGGAAGCCCTTGGCACCATTGACCGCTTCATGGAAGCTGCCATCCCCGCCACAGACATAGAATCTCACCGCTTTTCCTTCTTCACAGCTTTCTCTGACGAAACGTTCTGCATCGCCCGCAGCCTTCGTCGTATAGATACGATATGCGTATCCTGCTTCTTCCAATGCGGATTCGATGGCAGGGATGAGTTTCTTTGCCTTGCCCTGACCCGCAGAGGGATTCATGATAAAAATATGTTCCATCCAATTTCTCCCCGAATCTATCCTCTTCAAACTTTTTACAGGATACCACAATTTTCGACAGAAGAAAAGCCCTTGAAATATAGAATCTCAAAGGCTCCTTCGGTCGATCTGCCGCTTGGCCCATATCATTGTTCCATCTGCTTGCCTAAAAAGCCTGCCGCTGTCTGGGCCAGCTTCCCTTCCACTTCACCCATTTTCTGATCCTTGGAAAGGAAAATGATTGCCCCCATGGCGTCCCCTTCGGCAATGATGGGAACGATCAGCTGATGGTTATAGCTTTCTGCAGAATCATCCTCCAAAACGGGGACGAAATTGGAATCATTCCGTTCCGCGATCAAAGACATACGCTTATTGATGCAGTTTTCCATTTCTGGACTGATGTGCTTTTCAAAAAATTCCTTCTTGCCGCCGCCGGAAACAGCGATGATCTGGTCTTTATCCACGATACAGGTGATATGACCTGCTGTCTGGGCCAAAGATTCTGCGTATTCCTTTGCAAAGGCCCCCAATTCCCCGATCGGAGAATACTTTTTCAGGATGATCTCTCCTTCTCTGTCGGTGAAGATCTCCAGAGGGTCACCTTCTCTGATACGGAGCGTTCTTCTGATTTCTTTTGGGATGACCACACGCCCAAGGTCGTCTATTCTTCTGACAATGCCGGTTGCCTTCATTGTAAATTCCTCCTGCCAAATTTATTGTAAATGTAGTATTTGCAGGAAGATTTGAAATATACACCGCCCTTTCCCATGTGAAAATCTGGCAGTTTAAAAAAACGAAAGAAAACATAAAAAAATCTCGAACCTTCCGTTCGAGATTTTGTTTTTTCTTATCTTTCCACACCCCAGAAGAACAATGCCACTGTGCCGGGGCCTGTGTGGCTGCCAATGGTAGTGCCGATATCATTGATCAGCACTTTCCCATTCAGGTTCGGGAATCGGCTTTCAACCAGCTTCGCCACAGCCTCTGCATCTTCCCTGCAGGCAGAATGGGAAATATAGCATTTGCCGCGATAGTCTATTCCATCCTCTGCCAGTTCTTCCATCTTTTTCACAATGGCTTCGATGACCTTTTTCTTCGTTCTTACCTTCTGATGAGGGATCAGCTTACCTTCCCCGTCCACATGGAGCAGCGGGCAGATATTCAGCATCGTCCCCACAAAGCCGGCTGTTTTTGTGATTCTGCCGCCTTTGATATAGAAGGTCAGGTCTGTGGAGAAAAACCAATGCTGCAGGTTCCGCTTATTCGCCTCTGCCCATTCATATACTTCGTCGATGGACTTGCCCGCATCCCGCAAGTCTGCCAGCCGATCCATCAAAAGGCCATAGCCGGAAGAAGCAGACAGAGAATCTACGATATAAATTTTTCTGTCGGGATATTTTTCCTGCAGCATATCCTTTGCCAGATTTGCAGAATTGAGTGTGCCGGAAATGCCGGAGGAAAGGGTCACGTGCAGGATATCCTTTCCCTGCTGCAAAAAGCCTTCAAAGTATTCTTCAAATTCTGCCGCATTGATCTGAGATGTTTTGGTTTCTGCACCATTTGCCATGGCCTGATAAAAAGCATCCAAAGACATGGTCTCCCCCAGATCATCCCGATACGGTTTCCCATCCAGTTCGTAATGAAAACAGATATATTCAATCTTTCTATTGATAAAGTGTTCCTTGGACAGATCTGCTGTAGAACAACAGCTAAGAACAAAGTTTTCCATAATATGCCTCCTAAAGTCTCGTACAGTTTTTTTGCATGAGACAGTTTCCATTACCACATTATAGAGTGATATAAGCAATTTGTAAATAGAATTTTATGTTAATTTTCTGCCAAAAAAACAAGGCACAGAACATTCTATGCCTTGTTTTTTAAAATCTTATTTTGCATTGAAAGAAGCGATATTGCTGGTATAAGTCACACCATTCTGGACTACATAGAACTGATAGTAATATGTTGTACCGGAAGTCAGTTTCTGGTTTGCTTCTTGATTCAGGTCATACCAGATATCGAAGGGGTTCTTGTTGTGGCTGATCGTATCGCTGGCAACCGCCCTCATGGCATTCCTGTTCGTACCAAAGTAAAGCCCTGCCTTTGTGGGTCTTGCACCGGTATAACTTACGCTGCCGCAAACTACTGCATTGGTAGCTGTTACATTTTTCACTCCTGTGGTTTTTGCAGTTACAGGTGCCGCTGCCGCTGCTGTAGTAAAGCTTACTGTATTGCTGAACTGCTTTGCACCGTTTACTGTTGCATAAAACTTATAATAGTATGTCGTACCGGGCTGCAGCTTCATACCCGCCTCCTGATTCAGGTCATACCAGATATCAAAAGGATTCTTGCTGTGATTGATCGGATCACTTGCGACCAATTTCATATTGGACTGGCTTGTATCGATATACAGACCGACTTCTGTAGGCTTTGTGCCGGTATAGCTTGCATTCCCATAAACCACTGCGTTCGTCTGTGTCACATTTTTGGCAGATGTAGCCTTGATGTTAACAGAAGAACTCTGTGTGGCAGATGCAGCAGAATTGTTCGGTATTGTTGTCGCAGGCTTCGTTGTTGTGGTAGTTTTATTTTCCAGTGTTGTGGGCTTCGGTGTTGTCTGTGCAGGCGCTGTCACCTGTTTCACTGCACCGTAATTATCTGCATGACTTTCCGTTTTGAATGTATCGATGGGACCGGGGACAAGTTTGCCGTTCGCCATTACAAAGAATTGATAATAATATCTTGTATCCTGCTTCAGATTTATTTTTGTATCTGCGGAAACATCATACCAGATATCGAAAGGATTTTTGCTATGGTTCAGGTTTTCGATGGCAACAACTGCAAGATTGCTCTTGGATGTGCCGACTCTCAGGCCGACCTGTGCAGGTTTTGTGCCGGCATATTTGATCTGACCTGTCACCCTTGCCTCATTCGTTGTAATATTTTTTACCTTCACATTTTTGATCATAGTAACAGCTGTGGGGCTGCCGGATACGGATTTCAGATAATCTGCTACGACCCATTTATCCGTACCGTCTGTATCCCTCACCAGATACCACAGATTCCCATACCCATTGACTGCACTGCCGGTCACCAGATAGTACTGCTGTCCAATCAATCTGCCGTTGATCTCCCCTTCGCCATAGGGTGTTTTATGCATAGCACCGTCATGCTTCGCTGCCATCATAATGACATTCAGCGTTTTCTGATCCTTCAGCTGGAATTGCGTTTTACAGGTCTTGCATTTGCCGTCCTTATCAAATTCCGTACATTTATGGACATTCAGATATTCGCCAACGACCCATTTCAGATTATTTTTATCATTTACATCTTTCACCTGATACCATGTGTAGCCAAAGGCATTGGTGGCACGCTGCACAACGGTATAAGTCTTTCCGGCTTTCAGTCTGCCCGTTACAGCTGCTGCACCATAGGGGCTGCTGTGCATTGCGCCATCTGCTTTCGCTGCTGTTGCAGGAATTGTCATGCCGGTCTGTACATTGGTCAGTGTATACTGCTGGTGGCATTCCGTACAAACCCCCAGATCCGTAAACTGACTGCAGACATGAGAAATGTAGTTGTTCGCATGTCTGATCGTTACATATTTCCAAAGATAACTGGCATCTGTTTTATAATCATATTTTCTGTATTCAACTCTGTTTGCTTTGGAAACGTTGGAATGATAGATCGTCACACCAGTTTCATCCGCACTGATAAAAATCCCGTAATGTCCGTTGTTGCTTACTTTTTTTCCATCTTTATTCAAATATGTCTCATTCTCTGCATTTCTGAAATAAATGACATCCCCGAGTTTTGCATTTTTATAAGTTTCATAGGAAGTACTGGGGCCATTCCCAACGACGGATGCCGTAACACCAGATCTGAGCTGTTCGCCAAATACCTCATGGTATACATATTTCGTAAAACCCAAGCATGTCCACGAAGAACCTTCTTTGGATGCCCATGCTTTTCCATTCTGTTTGGCAATGTTTACACTATTGCAGTTTGAACAGCTTTTATCTTGGCCATGCCCGCAAGCCTGCCCATTTTTAGAAAAAAGCTGTTATGAGGATACTGCTTCGCGATCTCAGCAATTTTTGCCTGGACCTGCTGCTGATTCACCGTCGGTGCCGCCGAAACTGCCACAGGACAAGCAGAAATGCAAATCACTGCTGTCATAAAGACGCCCAAAAATCGTTTCATTCCTTTTAACATAAGGACTCCCCCTTTTATTTGATTCCCATCAAATCTTGATCATTCCGCCTTGTAATCTCTTGTCATCAGTTCCAGAACTGCATCTTCTACATTTTTATCTGCAAAAAGCACTTCGCTGATGATCTCTGTGATCGGCATGGAAACGTCATATTTTTCCGCCAGCTGACAAGCCGCCTGTACGGTATTCACGCCTTCCACGACCATTTTCACTTCATCCAGGGTTTCCTGCAGGCTCTTGCCCTGCCCTAATAGAATACCGGCTCTGCGGTTTCTGGAATGCATACTGGTACAGGTTACGATCAAGTCGCCGATGCCGGAAAGGCCTGCGAAAGTATCTGCCTTGCCGCCCATGGCCATCCCCAATCGTTTCATTTCCGCCATACCTCTTGTCATCAGGGCTGCTTTCGTATTATCCCCAAAGCCCAGACCATCGGACATCCCGGCCGCCAGCGCCATAACGTTTTTCAAAGCTGCGCCGATCTCTACGCCGATCATATCCGTATTGGTATACAGACGGAAGCGGGGGTTGGCAAATTCCTGCTGCACCAGTTTTGCCGCCGCTTCATTTTCGCAGGCGATCAGGCAGGCCGTAGGCACCTTTCTTGCCACTTCTTCCGCATGGCTGGGGCCGGAAAGCACACAGACCTCACACTGGGGTGCTTCTCTCTGGATGACCTCGGAAAGACGCAGCAACGTACCCGGTTCCAGCCCCTTTGCCACGTTTACCAAAATCTGCCAGGTTTTCAGATAAGGGGCAAAATCCCTTACGGTATCGCCCACGGCGCGGGAAGGTACTGCCAGAATGATGATCTCTGCCCCCTGCACTGCAGCCTTATGGTCTGTGGTGGCCTGAATGCTTTCAGGGATCGCCACGCCGGGCAGATATTTTTCATTTTTTCTTTCCTGCAGCAGTTCATCCACTGCATCCTGTCTTCTGGACCAGATCACGACTTCGTGTCCATTTTCCGCCAGCATCACCGCAAGGGCTGTGCCCCAGCTGCCGGAACCAATGACCGTTACTTTCTTCATATCTATGACCCCCAGTCTTACTTCTTCTTGGAACCGAATTTATTTTCTGTGCCGTTCAAAAGCTTCTTGATATTCGTTCTGTGCCGCCAGAAAGCCAGCGCGCTGACACAGGCTGTCACCAGAACGATCTCCTGTTCATAGCCCAGCAGGTAGCAGCTGATGGGCAGGGTCAGTGCAAACAGCAGAGAACCCACGGAAACATAGCGTGTGGCAAAGGCCATGCCAAAGCCAATGATGGCATTGGGGAAGGCCAGACGGATATCTGTGGTAAAGGCCAATGCCGCTGTCATGCCGATCATGACAGCGATCCCCTTGCCGCCTTTGAAATGCAGGTAGAAGGGGTAGTTATGACCCAAAACAGCGCCTACACTGCCGAACAGACCGGCGATGGTAGCATGATCCTTAAAAATCGCCCGGCAGATCAGGAAAGCGATAACGGATTTCAGGATATCGCCAATGAATACCAATGCGCCCGCCTTTTTGCCCAAAACACGGAGGGCATTGGTGGTACCCAGATTGCCGCTGCCATGCTGACGCAGGTCTACCTTCCAGATCCTCCCCACCACATGGGCTGTTTCGATACAGCCGATGCAGTAGCCGATACATAAACAAATCAATCGAAACATATCAATCTTTTTCCCCTTTTTCTCTTACAATGAAATGGATCGGTGTACCTACAAAGCCAAAGGCTTCCCGCAGCTGGTTTTCAATATATCTGCGGTAAGAGAAATGGAACAGTTCTCTTTCGTTTACAAAAATGACGAAAGTAGGGGGTTTTACAGACACCTGTGTCATATAGTACAATCTCAGCTGGCGGCCCTTATCTGCAGGGGGCTGCTGCATGGCTGTTGCTTCGATCAGCACTTCGTTCAGGACACCTGTGCTGATGCGCAGGGCATGATTCTGATGTACAGTCTGGATCATCTCCAGCATACGGTTGATGCGCTGCCCTGTCATAGCGGAAATAAACACGCGGGGTGCATAATCCATATATTTCAGTTCCATGCCGATATCCTTCAGATACTGGTTCATGGTCTTGTCGTTCTTTTCGATGGAGTCCCATTTATTGACAGCGATGATGGCTGCTTTGCCTCTTTCATGGGCAATGCCGGCAATCTTTGTATCCTGATCGGTGATGCCTTCGTTGGCATCGATCACCAGAATGGCAACATCACAGCGTTCCACCGCCGCAACGGCACGGATGATGCTGAAACGCTCGATCTCCTCCTTGATCTTGCTTTTGCGGCGCATGCCTGCCGTATCGATGAATACATATTTCTGCCCGTCGATTTCAATGGGGGTATCCACGGCATCTCTTGTGGTGCCGGCGATATTGCTGACGATCAGTCTGTCTTCGCCCAGGATCTTATTGATGAGGGAAGATTTGCCCACGTTGGGTTTGCCGATGATGGCAACCTTGATGGCATCGTCCTCCTCTTCGGAAGCGTCTTTATCAGGGAAATAGGAAATGACCTGATCCAGCATATCCCCCAGCCCCAGAGCCTGTCCTGCAGAAACGGGCAGGGGATCACCGATGCCCAGTTCATAAAATTCATAAATCGCCAGGGTGTCACGCTTTACGCTGTCAACTTTGTTGACACACAGCACCACGGGTTTCTTTGTGCGGCGCAGCATATTTGCCACCTTCACGTCATCATCAGTCACCCCTGTTTTTACGTCTGTCACGAACAGAATAACATCCGCCGTTTCGATGGCAATCTGTGCCTGCTGGACAATCTGCTTCTGGATGACTTCTTCAGAGCCGATCTCCATACCACCGGTATCGATCAATGTAAATTTGCGGTCCAGCCATTCCACATCGGCATAGATACGGTCACGGGTTACCCCGGGGGTATCCTGCACGATGGAGATTCTTTCCCCTGCCAGTCTGTTGAACAGAGTGGATTTCCCAACATTGGGGCGGCCTACCACAGCTACGATAGGTTTGCTCATAGTTTTATACCTCCAACCTGCTTTGCAGTTATTTTTACTGATTTTCAAATGGGCAGAAAAGCCCAATTTTCCATTCTGTTTAGTATACCACAAAAAGAAAGGAAGTGCCAAGAATTTTTGCACTTCCCTTGATTTTCATTATACCAATTCCATTACGCCTGCCATGACGCCTCTTTTTTCTCCCATGCCTCTATGGGAATAAAATCTTACCTGATCGCATTTGGTGCAAAGACCACTGATTTCAATATCCTTCACGCCCATTTCCGCCAGCAGTCTGCGGTTGGTCTCCCAAAGGTCTATCTTGAATTTACCCTCTTCGGAAGGGTCATCGAAAATAATATCATCCGCCCATGCAATGTTCTCTTTGAATAAATTTACCACAGGGGCATCCACCTGAAAACAGCATTTGCCGATGGAAGGACCGATGGCAGCCGTCACATGGGCAGGGTCTGTCCCAAAAGCCTCCATCATAGCCTGCAATGTCTTTTCCGCCATGCGCTTGCCCGTCCCCATCCAGCCGCAGTGGGCCATACCGATGGCTTTATTCTTTTTATCCAGCAGGAACACAGGCACACAGTCCGCCCCGAAAATCACCAAAGGGATATTCTTTTCGTTGGTGATGAGACCATCCACGTCTGTATAGCCTCTGTCTGTCCATACGCCCTTACCTTTATCCGCCGCTGTCACCCGGCGCACATTGGTGGTGTGGGTCTGCTGGGATGTCACGTAATTCTCCACGGAAAAACCAACGGCATCGGCAAGGATACGATAATTCTCCCACACAGGCTCCTTTTCTTCCCCACGGGAAAGACCCATATTCATGGTCGCCCAATGCTCGGTGCTGACACCGCCGTGGCGGGTAGTGAAACAATGGCGCACCATGCCCGTTTCCGTCAGGTTATCAAATGTAATATATTCCAAATTCTCTTTTTTCTCAATCTTCATTCTCTTCTCCTTACTTCATCTGGAAGGCATCCTCCGTGTAGCGGAAATAGGTTTTGCCTTCGTTGGTCAAAACCTCTGCCACATCGAAGCGGAAATCATAGCCCATCTCTTCCAGACAATTTTGTGCCATATAGGCCTTTGCCGCCCGAATGATATGCTGCTGTTTCCAGTGGTTCACCGCCTCGGCAGGGCTGCCCATGGCTTCGTTTTTTCTGTATTTTACTTCCGTAAAAACGATATAGCTATCCTTTTTTGCGATGATATCGATTTCGCCCTTCAAAGCATGGAAGTTTCTCTCCAAAATTTCATAGCCCATTTTTTCCATCTGCTTTGCCGCCAAAGCTTCTCCCCGATTCCCCTTATCGGTGGTGGTATCGCCATCCTGCGGCAGGAAATTCTTGACGAAGGTTTTGCGATGGATGGGAGTGATGCCCAGCTTTTTGATGCCCTCGATATGCTCCGCAGAACCATAACCCTTGTTTGCCCCGAAGCCATAGCCGGGGTAAACCTCATCGAAAGCCTCCATCAGACGGTCACGATAAACCTTGGCCACGATACTTGCCGCCCCGATAGACATACTTTTGGCGTCCCCTTTGATGATGCCCCGCTGGGGTGTGGAAACCCTGGGAATGGTCACCGCATCGGCAAGGATATAATCTGCTTTTGGGCTCAGCTGTGAAAGAGCGTCCCGCATGGCTTCGTAAGTAGCCTGCAAAATATTGATCTCGTCAATCCGCTCATTGGAAACGATGCCGATGCCATAGGAAAGGGCTTTTTCCAAAATGATATCATAGAGTTCTTCTCTCTTTTTTGCGGAAAGCTTTTTGGAATCGTTGACCCCTTCGATCTTACATTCCTTGGGCAGGATTACCGCCGCCGCCACCACAGGTCCCGCCAGCGGACCTCTGCCCACTTCATCAATGCCGGCAACCAGCTCATAGCCCGCTTCCCAACAGCCTCTTTCGTAGGTCAGAATTTCTTCCAATCGCGCCAGTTCCTGCAGATGCTTGTCGTATTTTTTCCGAAAAGAGGTCAACAGATTCTGGACACCCTTTCGGCTGTCTGCTTCAAATTTTTCCAGTTGTTCCGGCAGTGCTTCCATGGAGCAGCTGCTCAAAATTTCTTTGATTTCACTGATCGACTGCATATTCTCCCTCTTTTCTATCATTCGTCCCCCGTATCATACTATATTTTTCTCTTTCTTGCAATGAAAGTGTATGGCAGACAATTTTCTGCTTGCAATCAAAACCACACAATTTTACAATTGTACGAAAGGAGGGATGGTTATGCCCATCAATTCATTCGAAAATTATCCCATGTCATGGAAACCGACCCTAACACATACGAAAAAGCCCCTGTATCTCGCCCTTGCGGAACAGCTGGAAGCCGATATCCACCGCGGTCTTCTGCTGCCCGGCACAAAGCTGCCGCCTCAGCGTGAACTGGCAGATTTTCTGGATATCAATGTCAGCACCGTCACCCGTGCCTTTAAGATCTGTTCCAATAAGGGGCTTTTGAGCAGTGCCGTGGGCAGCGGCACCTTTGTTTCCTATGATGTGATCAGCCGCTTTTTGCCGCCGGCGGGCAAAACGCCATCTCCGCCATCTTCTGCGGGCTGTTCCGCCCTGGCGACCGCATCGGCATCGACCCGCTGATCTATCCCGGCGTAAAAGGGTCTGCCAAATTATTTGGCATCCAGCTTGTCCCCCTCCGACAGGAAAAGGGAGAAATTTCTGAAGAAGGACTGATGGCGGCTTATAAAAACGAAGGCATCAAGGGGCTGTATGTCATGCCCGATCTGCATAACCCCACCAACCACACCATGAGCGAGGATTGCCGACGGATGATCGCCCGTAAAGCAAAGGAATTAGATCTGCTCATCTTAGAGGACGGCATCAACAGCCTGCTTTTGGAAAAGCCATCCTGCCCCATTGCCGCCCTGGCACCGGAGCATACCATCTATATGCTGAGCCTTTCCAAAACCATCCTGCCTGCCCTGCGCCTTGCCTATCTCCATGTGCCATCCCGCTGTGCAGAGTCCTTGCATAACGCCCTCTACCACCTAAATCTCTCCCAATCCTCCCTACTGCTGGAGCTTGCCAGCAGGCTCATCGTTTCCGGCAAGCTGGATTCTCTTTTTCAAACCAGAAGAAAAGGTCTCCTTGCACGGAATCGTCTGGTAGATGAAATTTTTCCGAAAGGTACCGCCATTGGCGGAGCGGAATGTCTCAGCCGCTGGCTCCTTTTGCCCCCAGGGCTCACCGGGGCAGAATTGGAACGGCTGGCAAAGGAAAGGGGCGTTTCCGTTTACGGCAGTGAACGTTTTGCTGTGGGGAAAGAAGCACCCGTTGCCGCCGTAAGGCTTGCCATCTGCGCTCCTCAGACCATGGAAGAATTGGAACGGGGGCTTCTTATCCTGAAAGAAATTTTAGAAAGCATATAAAAGCGTATGCCATACAATTTTCAAATTGTACGCAATATCTCTGTGTGCTATGCTAAATACAAGAAAAGAATGATTTATTTAAAGGAGGTTTTTGAATATGAAATGTTATCATGTTGACGCTTTTGCAGAAAAACCCTTTGAAGGCAACCCCGCAGCTGTTTGTGTACTGGACAAATACCCTTCCGATGCACTGATGCTGAAGATCGCCATCGAAAACAACCTGTCCGAAACTGCTTTTGCTGTCAAGGAAGAGGAAAATTACCATCTGCGCTGGTTCACCCCCGGCGGCGAGATCGACCTGTGCGGTCATGCCACACTGGGCACCGCATTCGTGCTGTTCACATTCTTTGAAAAAGAAGCAAAATCCATCACCTTCCACACCATGAGCGGCCCTCTGACCGTGGTAAAAAAAGGCGACCTGCTGGAAATGGACTTCCCTGCTTATGAACTGAAGGAGGTCCCCGTAACCCCTGCCATGGAAGAAGCCTTCGGCGTGCCTATCACAGAAGCATGGCTGGGCCGTGACCTGCTTTGTGTCACAGAAGATGGGGCGGCAATCCCCACTCTGACCCCGAATCAGGCAAAGCTGGCAGAACTGGATGGTCTGCTGCAGCATATCACCGCAAAAGGCACAGAATACGATTCCGTATCCCGCACCTTTGCCCCCAAGCTGGCCGTTGCGGAAGACCCCGTCTGCGGCAGCGGTCACTGCCATATCGTTCCCCTGTGGGCACAGAAGCTGGACAAAACCAAAATCATTGCCCGTCAGGCTTCCAAGCGGGGCGGTACACTGTATTGCGAAATGCAGGGCGACAGACTGACCATGGCAGGCTCTGCTGTGCTGTATTCCATTGCAGAACTGTATGTAGAGGAATAATCTTTACAAAAAAGCCGAGACAGTCGTCTCGGCTTTTCTTTATAGGCATTTTTCGGAAAGGTTCGGAAAACCATCTGGGTTTTCTGAATGAAATCCGCAAGCGGAATTCACTTCCGCTGAGGAAAACAGGGCGTCGCCAATGATTTGGCACGCATCTGTTTATTCTTCTGTCTCACTCGTCAAAATCCCGATTTTGACGAAGGGTGTCGGCAGACACCCTTTAAACTTCCATAATAATGGGAAGAATCATGGGGCTTCTCTTTGTTTTCTGCCAGATATAATTTTTCAGAGTATCCTTGATGACACCTTTGATATAATTCCAGCTTGTGATGTTCTTTTCCTCGCACTTCAAAAGTGCATCCAACACCACCGCACGGGCTTCGTCCATCAGGTTTTCCGCCTCACGGACATATACAAAGCCTCTGGAAATGATATCGGGGCCGGAAACGATGGTGCCCATTTCTCTGTCCATGGAAACCACAACTACCATCAGACCATCCTGAGACAGGTGCTTTCTGTCCCGCAGAACGATATTGCCCACATCGCCAACACCCAGACCATCGACCATGATCTGCCCCACTGGCACATTCCCTGTGACCTTGGCTTCGTTTTTATTGACTTCCAGCACTTCGCCCAGTTTCATCACGAAAATATCATTCTTATCCATACCCATGGAAATCGCCAGATCTCTGTGGCAGGAAAGATGCATGAATTCCCCATGGACGGGCATGAAGAATTTAGGCTTTGTCAGCGCCAGCATCAGCTTCAGTTCTTCCTGACGGGCGTGACCGGAAACATGGATATCTTCGATATCGCCGTAAACCACCTTTGCGCCTTTTTTCAGCAATTCATTTACCACGCGGAATACGTTTTTTTCGTTGCCGGGGATGGCAGATGCACTGATGATGATTTTATCATCGGGCTTTACACTGATCTGCTTATGCTCGCCGGAAGCGATTCTGGACAGGGCAGACATAGTTTCGCCCTGGCTGCCTGTGGTAATGATAACCAGCTGGTCGTCTCTGTAGTTCTTTGTTTCGTTGATGTCGATCAGAGTTCTGGGGGGCACCCAAAGGTAATCCAGCTCGGAAGCCGTTTTCACGGCATTGACCATGCTGCGGCCGATAATGGCAACCTTTCTGCCATACATATAGGCGGCGTTGATGACCTGCTGGATACGATGGATATTGGAGGAGAAGGTAGCCACCATGATACGGTTCTTGGGTGTCTCCTCAAAAATCTTTTCAAAGACCTTGCCCACGTTCTTTTCGGACATGGTGAAGCCTTTTCTTTCCGCATTGGTACTATCGCTCATCAAGAGCAGTACGCCTTCCTTGCCCAGCTCTGCAAAGCGCTGCAGGTCGATGATCTCGCCATCGATAGGGGTATAGTCCACCTTAAAGTCGCCGGTGTGCACCACCACGCCCACAGGGGTGTGGATCGCCAGTGCCACCGCATCGGCGATGGAATGGTTGGTGTGGATGAATTCCACTACCATCTGTCCCAGTTTCACCTTTTCCCCGGGCACTACCGTATGTCTTGTGGTGGAATCCAGCATCTTATGCTCTCTCAGTTTGTTTTCCAACAGCCCCAGTGTCAGCAGTGTGCCGAATACAGGCACATTCAGCTGTTTCAGGATATAAGGCAGTGCGCCAATATGGTCCTCGTGACCGTGAGTCAGCACAATACCTCTGATTTTGTCCATGTTTTTTGTCAAATATGTCACATCGGGGATGACCAGGTCGATACCCAGCATATCATCCTCGGGGAAGGCCAGACCGCAGTCGATGATGATGATATCATCGCCATATTCCAGCACCGTCATGTTTTTACCGATCTCTTCCAGGCCGCCCAGGGCGATGACCTTCAGGTTCATCTTGGGTTTTGCCTTGGCTTTGCTTCTGGCACGGAGCTTTGCAGCCGTTTTTGCTGCGGGCTTCGCCGCTGTTTTTTCGGCTGTTTTTGCTGCGGTTTTCGCTGCTGTTTTTGCCGCCGTTTTCACCGCTGCCTTCACAGTATCCGCCTTTGCGGCAGCCTTCGCCTTCGTGTTTTTCGCTTTGGAGTTCTTTCCTGTAGTCTCCTTTGCGATCTTATTCTCTGCCAAAAAACACACCTCCTTTTCTCGTTTTCTCTTTCTTTATCGTTTTTATAGTATGGCGTAAAAAAGTTCTCTTTAAACTGCAAAAATTTCTTCTTTTCCCAAAAAGAACGCACCGAAAAAAGAGCAGTCGATGCTCACTCGCCGAAAAAACATTCCGCCCCGTTTTTTCTGAAACGATATGAGTGCTGCTGTTTTGGTTCCCTATGCTCTTTGCCTTTTTTCCGCTCATTTATTATGAAAAGGGAAATAAGGCATATTTCTAAAGACGAAAGCCTCAGGAAATATGCCGCCCTAGTCCATTCGAATTTTGTTTCAAGATCAGTCGATCTCTACAGTATAATCTTCGCCCTTCTGTGCGAACAGGTCTGCCACACGGTCGAATTCTGCGTCGTCTTCCACCAGTTCATAGGTCACATCGTCTGTATTGATGGAAACTTCTTTCAGGATGATCGCGTCTGTTTCATCGTCGTCCATCAGTTCTGTTTCCACTACCAGAAGGTAACGTTCGCCGCCGCATGCCACATTATCGATAATAGAAAATTCGATCTCTTCGCCGTTTTCATCTGTCATAGTAACGGTTTCGAATTCCATTTCGTTTACTTCATCATAAATATCAGCCATTGTTGTTAGCTCCTTCCTTCTTGAGGACTCCGTCCTCAAACTCCTGCCAAGGGGATCTTGTCAAAGCATCTTCCCTACGGGAAGACGGCTTCGCCGCCGCCTAATCTTGGCGGTGCACCTACCCTTGGAACCCGATACGCAAAAGCATACACTTTTGCAGAGAATTTTAATAGTATTATCAAATCAAAGAGTCATAATTCAAATTATTTTTGCTTGCTATCCAAATATCCCTGCAGGATATGGACTGCCGCCATCTTATCGATGACACTTTTTCTCTTATCGTGGTTCAGCCCCACTTCCCGCAGAGAACGTTCTGCCGCAATGGTGCTGAATCTTTCATCCCAGAGGATGACTTCCACCTTCGGGAAGCGTTTTTTGATCCGTTCACAGAAATCATTGGTCTTGATGCATCTGTCTCCTTCCGAACCATCCAGGTTCTTCGGGTAACCCAAAACGATGACCTCTGCCTGATATTGTTCCACCAGCTCCGCCAGTCTGCGCATGCTTTTCTTGAACTCCGCGGGGTTATCTCTGCGGATGATCTCCACCCCCTGAGCTGTCCAGCCGAAGGGGTCGCTGACTGCTACGCCGATGGTCTTATCTCCAAAGTCTAAGCCTAAAATACGCAATGATGTTCCTCTTTCTTACTCGTTACGGTCTAAATAGTCTTTTACCAGTTCTTCCAGCAGTTCGTCTCTTTCCAGTTTGCGGATGAGGACACGTGCATTCTGGTGGCTTGTGATATAAGTGGGGTCGCCGGAAAGGATATAGCCTACGATCTGGTTGACAGGGTTGTAGCCTTTTTCTCTCAGCGCACTACTGACAGCCATCAGGATTCTTTTCGCTTCGTTTTCAGGTTCTTTTTCCAATCTGCCGAAATATTGTGTTTCATGAATATTGCCCATACTTCTCACTCTCCGTTCTGCGGCTTTGTGCCGCACCCCAAATAAAACAGCTTATATCTTCACAGGGTAAGCCCTGCTTCTTCCAAAAAATACTTATGTCTATGATACCTGAAACCCCAACCGATTGCAACTATATAATCCTTACATAATTATTACAATTTAACCCGATTATGCATCCACTTCGCCGAAAAGTTCTTCCGTTTCCGCCTTGGTGATACGGGTCTTGCAGATCTGATTGGTCAGGTCTTTTTCACTTCTGCCGCGCACCTTGATATAGTTTGTGGTATGGCCTTCATAAATGCCGTCCTCTACCATTCTTTCATACAGCACTGCCACATCCTGCCCTACATATTCTCCCAGGAAATCCGCCGCCATCTGGTCGCTCAGCGCAATGAGCTTATGGCTCCGTTCGGATTTGACTGCATTGGGCAGCTGATCCTTTCTTGCCGCCGCAGGGGTGCCCCTCTTCGGGGAATAAGGGAATACATGGATCTTCGCAAAGCCAATCTCCTTGGCAAAATCATAGCTTGCCTGGAAATCCTCCTCCGTTTCTCCGGGGAAGCCAACGATGATATCCGTCGTCAATGCCACATGGGGCAGATATTTCCGCAGGGTCGCCGCCGCCTGACGGTATTTTTCCGTATCATATTTCCGGTTCATTTCCTTCAACGTCTTATCGCAGCCGCTCTGGAGGGAAAGATGGAAATGATCACAGACCTTGGGCAGTTCTGCCATAGCCTGCGCAAATTCCTCTGTCACCACATTGGGCTCGATGGAGCTGAAACGGATACGTTCGATGCCTTCTACCTCATGTACCTGCCGCAAAATTTCCAACAGAGAAGTATCTCTTCTATCCTTGCCGTAGCTTGCCACATGGATGCCTGTCAGCACCACTTCCTTGAAGCCATTATCCGCCAGACGCTTTACCTCTGCCAAAACCTCCTGAGGTTCTCTGCTGCGGATGGGCCCTCTGGCGTAGGGGATGATGCAGTAAGAACAATACTGGCTGCATCCATCCTGGATTTTCAGGTATGCTCTGGTTCTATTTGCCAGCTTCTGGATAGACAGGGGTTCGAAAACCCGTTCCTTCATGATATCCGTCACATGATTTTCCACACCGCGGCTTATATCGTAATTCTCCACCATTTCGACGATCTGGGCTCTGTCCTTGGTGCCGATGACAAGGTTCACCCCTTCTACTTTCATCAGTTCCTGAGGCGCAGTCTGGGCATAGCATCCCACCACAGCCACAATGGCATTTTCATTCTGCCGTTTCACCTTTCGGATGAGTTGGCGGGATTTTTTATCCCCAAAATTTGTTACCGTACAGGTATTGATGACATATACGTCTGCTTCTTCATCGATGCCGACGATCTCATAGCCTTTTTCTGCGAACAGCTCCGCAATGGCTTCACTTTCATATTGATTTACTTTACAGCCCAGTGCAAAACTTGCTGCTTTCTTCATAATCCTTCTCTCCTTCGGGGCTCAGATTCCCGTGATTTGGCGAATTGCCTGCACCACGCCGCCCTCGTTATTGCTGCCCGCCTGAAAACGGGCTTTTTTCTTCACGCCCTCCACAGCACCCTGCATGGCAAAGCTGTAGTAGGCTTTTTCAAACATTTCGATATCGTTATACTGATCCCCAAAGACCATGGTTTCCTCCGGGGTGATATTCCACATTTGCTGCAGGGCTTCCACGGCAGTGCCTTTATTGACCCCACAGATGCCCGTATCCAAGCAATCCGGCCCGGAAGTCACCAAACTCAAGCCATCCGCCAGAACAGGACGCAGCAGGCGATAATATTCCTCCGCCGGTTTCCCATCCAGCACGATGATAGAAACCTTGATGATATCATCCTCTACTTCATACAGATCCTCTGCCAGTGCCATGGCATAATTGAATTTGGGGGATGCCAGAAATTCCAACATTTCCTGACTGGTGGTATAGCTGCGGTGCTTTGCACACAGCAGCGGGCTCAGCCCCGGAAACTGCCCCACCGCATCCAAACAGGCTTTCACCTCTTTTTTCGTCATACAGCGGGCATACAGCTCTTTTCCATTATCCATGATAAAAGCACCATTTTCCGAAACGATGACAACATCCTTCACATGCTCCTTGAAATCGCTGCACAGGCTGGGATACTGCCTGCCGCTGGCAACCACAAAGCGTGTGCCCATTTCCTTCAGCTTGGGCAGGATCTGATAGATCTCCTCATCGATTTTCTTTTCATCATTCACCAGTGTGCCATCCATATCAGACACGATCAGTTTAATCATCTATATCACCTTATGATTTCTTAATTGATTCGGAAAAATAAGGGCAACAGTTTCATTGCCACAGTTACATCTTTCCCAGAAAGCCAGACCAGATGCTCTCTTAAGGCTTCCCATTTTTCTTTTTTTGTCATCACCCGAGCACAGATATTTTCCATGGCATCCAAATGACCCATGATATCCTCCCGTTCACTGCGGGAAAGACATTCCATCATGCCAATATCCAGACGGACCGTCGTAAAATCCGCTTCGAAATCCAATTCCTGATGTTCTTTGGAAATATAGTATTCCAGCAGACCTTCGTTGCTGTAGTTGTTTTCCCGAAAGCCCTTCATCCGCTCCAGCAGGGTCTGCACATTTTCCCGATAGATCTTCGCCATATCAGCCGTATCCTCATAGGGCTGGATGACCCGAAGCCCCTTGGTGAAGCCTTCGATCTTTTCTGCATAATGTTCCAAAAGCAGCCGGAACAGCCCCTCCATGGCTTCGCTGTCATAAGAGGACGCTTCCCAGACGGTTTCCACATGGGCAATATCTTCATCGATCATGGTACGAATCTCTTTTTCTTCTGTCATATCATCCACCGTCCCTTCTGCATTCGGATTATCTTTTAGTATAACATAAAAATCGCAGTTGTGGCAAGAATCCATACCTTTTCTCTTTCCTTTCAGGGAAATTTGAAAAAAGCACCTGCCTGTGCTATCATCAGTACAAGATACTTTTCCGAAAGGAGTTCCTGCCAATGAAAGCATATCAGCATAAAGTGCAATATTACGAAACAGATAAAATGGGCATCACCCATCATTCCAACTATATCCGCTGGATGGAAGAAGCCCGCATCGACTTTTTGGAGCAGCTGGGCTGGAATTATGAAAAGCTGGAGAAAGCCGGCATCTTTTCTCCCGTGACTGCCGTAACGTGTAAATATAAGATCAGCACCACCTTCCCGGATATTCTCACCATCACCGTTTCTGTGGTGGAATTTCAGGGGGTGACCCTCAAGCTGAAATACGAAATGAAAAATGCCGATGGAAAACTGGTCTGTGAAGCCTATTCCGAGCATTGCTTCCTGAACGCAGAGGGCAAACTGCTCCGACTGCAAAAGGAACATCCTGCTTTCTATCAGGTTCTTCTCTCATTAAAAGCATAACAGAAAAAGGAGGTTATCCTATGGAAATTTTACTGGCAACTATGGATGATTTTGACGGCATCCTCGCCCTGCTGAAGGCAAACCACGCAGACAATCTGACACCGGAAGAAAAAGCAGAGGGCTTTGTCACCACCAACTTCACCAGAGAACAAATGGAGACCCTCATCGTGCAGGAAAAAGGCGTTGTCATCGCCAAAGAAAACGGGAGAGTCGTTGGCTTTGCCACCGCCGCTCCCTGGGATTTCTGGGCACAGTGGCCTCTGTTCACCTATATGATCGATCATTTAGAAGAATATACCTTCCAGAGAACGACTCTGACCGTGGAAAACTGCTATCAATACGGTCCCGTCTGCGTAGACAGAGCCTTTCGGGGCACCGGACTGTTCCAGAAGCTGTTTTATGCCTCTCTGGAAAGCATGGCGCATCGCTTTCCCATCATGGCTACCTTCATCAATCAGGTCAACCCCCGTTCCTATCGGGCCCATACCAAAAAAGTGCCCATGGATACCTGCGGCACCTTTCCTTTTAACGGCAATCAATATTATCTGATGGCGTGCAGCACTTCTCTCCGCCCCGAATAAAAAAAGACAAAAAAAGCCATACCAAAAAGGTATGGCTTTTCCTATGCCTTGGGGCTTATTATTCCTCGTCGTCGTCAATGATAACGACCATGCCGCCCATTCTTCTGTTCAGTTCTTTTCTAGTGATCTTGATGATATTGGGTGTTACGCCATCGGGCTGTTCTTCGATGAAGTATGCTTCTTCCTTATCGCAGTCGTTTTCATCCAGCCAACCGCTGAAATAAGACAGGATAGAGCGCATGATCTCTACACTGTGGCCCCAATAGTCCAGATCCAGGAACACCAGTCTTGCCTTGTCGCCTGTTTTGGAATATTTGCGGCTCTTATATACCATTGTGAACAGTCGTCTTTCTTCCCCTTTGTATGTGAAGTAAACAGCCATTTCGTTGCTTTCGCCAAAACGGTTTTCATAACGGTTTACCTTTGCTTCGGGGTCAAAATATTTCAGAACGAACTGATAGATCTGTTCCAGTTCGATTTCCTTTGTGATATACCCATGAGTCTTTGCTGTCATTTGAAAAGCCTCCTTTTTCCTACTACTTTTATGCCAATAAATATTTTGCGTGCAAATCATCTCTTATTCTGATTGCATTATACAGTAAGAAAATTGCCTTTACAAGAGCAATCCCTCACATGGAACAGAGAATTTCACCGCCAATTTTTAGGCAGTTTTTTACATCTTTTCCAGCATTTTTTCTACCAGGCCGCTGCTGCGTTTTGCTGCCAGCTGCACGAACTGTTCATAGGACATATTGGCTTCTTCATCTGCGCCATCGCTGATAGCACGGATGATCACGAAGGGGATCCGATTCAGCCAACAGGCATGGGCAATGGCTGCCCCTTCCATTTCCGCACAGTCGCCCTGCACATATTTTTTGATGCGTTCCTTTCCTTCTTTTGTGCCAATGAACTGGTCGCCGCTGGCAACTCTGCCCAGCATGATCTGATAATCCTCTGCCGTTTCTGCCGCTGCTTCCTGAGCCAGTCTCACCATCATTTCATCGGCCTTGAAATAGCTTTCCGCCAGACGGGGAATGGTGCCGATGGGGTCGCCCAAAGCGGAAACGTCCATATCATGCTGTACTGCATCGGTGGAGATCAGGATATCCCCAATATGCAGTTCCGGGCTTACCGCCCCGGCTACGCCTGTATTGATCACATAATCCACACCAAAATGGTCGATCAATACCTGTGTGCAGACCGCCGCATTGACCTTGCCAATGCCGCTGATGACCAGCACGATGCTGTTGCCGCAATATTTCCCTACATGGAACTGTAACCCAATGACGCTTTTCGTGGTCACGATCTCGATCTTCTCTTTCAAATACGCGATCTCTTCTGCCATCGCGCCGATGATGCCGATTGTTTTCATAGTCGTTTCATCTCCTGTTCTGTCATTTCCGGCGATATTTTTCCAATATCCGCCCCAATCAGCCGTTTGTTTTTGGCTCATATACATTGATTATAACACAATCCCTCCATGTCCCGCAAGTCACCCTCTTTTCCGTAACGTTTTCTTAAGTTTTTGCGGTTTCGTTGCAAAAAAACAGTAACTTTTGTATACTGGTAAGGAAAATCAAATTAGAGGTGTTAGCTATGAATCTGAAACCTGTCATCGGCATTGCGCCGAACTATTCTTACGAAAAAAAGGAATACTCCCTCCATGAGGATTATGTACTGGCCATCGAAAAAGCTGGGGGCTGCCCCATCGTGCTGCTGCCCCATCAGGAACTGCCCGATTTTCTGGATGGTCTGCTGCTGACCGGCGGCGGCGATATCGACCCGCTGCTCTTCGGGGAAGAACCCCTGCACCAGAGCGGCGAGATCAACCCCCTCAGGGATGCCTACGAAATGCGGATCTGCCATGAAGCACTGGAAAAAGACCTGCCTATGCTGGGCATCTGCCGGGGCATGCAGGTCATGAATATCGTCAAAGGCGGCGGCATTTATCAGGATATCGGCGTGCAGGCAGGCACCACCCTGAAGCATATCCAGCAGGCCCCCCGTTCCTATGGCACCCACAGCATCTTTGTCGAGGACGATACCCTTTTGACAGACCTTTGGGAAAACAAACGCACTGTGGTCAATTCCCTGCATCATCAGTCCTGCTCCACCCTGGGGGAAGGCTTCATCGCTTCTGCCCGCAGTGCCGATGGCCTCATCGAAGCCATTGAGCAGAAGGATTGCCTGTTTGCCGTTGGCGTACAGTGGCATCCCGAAGCCATGAAAACAGAAGAAATGGGTCTGCTGTTCACGGCTTTTCTGAAAGCAGCAGCCACCTATAAACAGAACAGGAGGTAATCAAAAATGGAACCTATCACAAACGGCAATGCCATCAGCGAAGGCATCGGCAGCCTGTTCAGCCCCGTTGCCTGGAGCGGTCTGATGGCTGCAGGCATCAAGATCCTGCAGATCATCGGCACATTGCTGCTCTGCTGGATCCTCATTAAGGTTTCCAGTGCCGTAGCAAAAAAATTCTTCCAGACACAGGCCCAGAGAGACCGTCTTTCCATGTCTGAACGAAAAGCAAAAACTTTGAATTCCATCACCAGCAGTGTGCTGAAATATGTGATCTATTTTATCGGTATCTTTTCCATTTTGAAGCAGCTGGGCGTTCCCGACAGCTCTCTGGTGGTAGTTGCTTCTGCCGGCTCCGTTGCCATCGGCTTAGGTGCCCAGAGCGTTGTCACCGATATGATGGAGGGCTTTTTCATCCTCTTTGAAGACCACTATGCTGTGGGCGATATCGTCACGATTCAGGGCATCACAGGCACTGTGGAAAGCGTGACCCTGCGCTCCACAAAGCTCCGTGATCCTATGGGCTGCGTCCATATCATTCCCAATGGTTCCGTAGGCACTGTAACAAACCTTTGCCGTGAATTTATCAATGCTGTGGTGACCGTGGGCATTGCTTACGGCGAAAGCATAGACCATGCCATTGCCGTGCTGAAGGATGAAATGGAAAAAACAACAGACATGGAAGAACTGCTAGAAACCCCTACCGTGGCAGGTGTCATTGGCTTGGATGATTCCGCAGTGACCATCAAGATCGTTGCAAAATGTAAAGTGAAAACAAACCTTGGCGTGGAAGCAGAGCTGCGACGCCGTATCAAAAACCGCTTCGACGCAGAGGGCATCGAAATCCCTTTCCCTCAGCAGGTCGTACATCTGGTAAAGGAGGCATGATTTATGGATTTTTCCGTTGGAGATATTGTACAGATGAAAAAAAGCCACCCCTGCGGCTCTGCCCAGTGGGAAATTTTGAGAACGGGCATTGATTTTCGCATCAAATGCTGCGGCTGCGGCCACATGGTCATGCTGCCCAGAGTAAAATTTGAAAAAAACGTAAAGAAAATCATTTCTTCCGGGACTCCCTCCCAGACCCCGCAAGGGGAATAAGACCTCAGGGCTCTGCCCTGAACCCCGCCAACTTTTTGAAAAAAGTTGGAGCAAAAACTTTTATACAAAAACGGCACCCAAACGGTGCCGTTTTCCTTTGTCAATATATAATTGTATCTCCGCCTCAAATGCAGTTTGAGGCCATTGAGGGTCGAGGGAAATCATTTCCCTCGCAGGGTTTGGGACAGCGTCCCAAGAATCAATCCTTCTTTCGCATGGAATTCAAAATCGCCAGTACACATACGCCCACATCGGCGAACACCGCCATCCACATGGTAGCGATACCGGGGACAGAGAGAATCAGTACCAATATCTTGAAGCCCAACGCAAAGGCAATATTCTGGTTGACGATCTTCCGTGTATTCTTTGCGATTTTGATGCCCACCGCCAGCTTACCGATATCATCATCCATTAGCACCACATCCGCCGCTTCAATAGCCGCATCAGAACCGATACCGCCCATGGCAACACCCAGATCCGCTCCTGCCAAAACAGGGGCATCGTTGATGCCATCGCCGACAAAAGCCGTCTTGCCTTCGCCATCGCCCTTCAATTTTTCCATCCATTCTACTTTATTTTCCGGCAGCAATTCGCTGTAGACCCCATCCAGCCGCAGTTCCTTTGCCACGGCTTCCGCCGTTTCCTTTCGATCGCCCGTCAGCATGACCATCTCTTTCACGCCCTGCTTCCGCAAAGCCCCCAGAGATTCCGCGATATTTCCCTTCAAAGTATCTGCCACAAGGATATGGCCAAGGAACTTGCCGCCCTTCGCCACATAAATCACTGTGCCAATGCCATTGGCTTTTGCATAAGGGATATTTTCTCTTTCCATCAGGCGGCTGTTGCCCAACAGGACAGTTTCCCCCTCCAGTTCATAGGAAATGCCATAGCCGCCTAATTCCTGATACTGCTCCGCAGCAGGCAGCTCTCCCTCGTAGCTTTCCACAATAGCCTTCGCGATGGGGTGATTGCTCATGGCTTCGCCGATAGCCGCCAGCCGCAGCACATCTCCTTCCGCTTCCGTCACAGAAAATTTGCCCTTGGTCAGCGTGCCGGTCTTATCGAAAACCACCTTCTCCAGATGGCAAAGAGTATCCATATCTCCGCCACCTTTGACGAGGATCCCTCGCTTAGATGCCGCACCGATGCCCGCAAAATAGCTCAAAGGTACAGACAACACCAATGCACAGGGGCAGGATACTACCAAAAATACCAATGCCCGTCCAAACCACAGGGAAAAGGCACCAACGCCCAGCACAGGAGGCAGAACTGCTACCAATACCGCCAGCAAAACCACCACAGGGGTATAGATTCTGGCAAAACGGGTGATAAAGCGTTCCGTTTTGGATTTTTTCCCGGCAGCATTTTCCACCATTTCCAAAATCTTCATGACAGTGGATTCGCCAAAGGGCTTTTCCACACGAATCCGCAAGGTGCCATCCATATTGATACACCCGCTGAGAACACGCTCGCCTGCTTCCGCATTTCTGGGGAGAGATTCCCCTGTCAAAGCCGCTGTATCCAGCATGGCATGTCCTTCTTCGATGATGCCGTCCAAGGGAATACGTTCCCCGGCCTTTACCAGAATGCAGTCGCCAATCTGCACCGTTTCAGGAGGGACTTCCTTCGTTTCTCCCTCTGCCACCAGGCGAGCAAAATCGGGGCGGATATCCAACAATGCCGTAATGGATTTTCTGGAACGGGCCACGGCGTAATCCTGAAAGGCTTCCCCCACCTGATAGAACAACATTACAAAAACGGCTTCCGCCATTTCGCCAATGGCAAGGGCACCGACGGTGGAAAGGGACATCAGGAAGTTTTCATCAAAGACCTGCCCACGGAAGATATTCTTCCCCGCCCGCAGCAGCACATCATAGCCAAAAATCAGATAGGCCGCCAAAAACAGCGGCGCACCGGCGGCACCTTCCCGCAAAAAAACAGCACTCAAAAACAGCACCAGCCCCAGGCCGAACCGTAGGAAAAATTCCTTACCAAAGACTGCTTCATCCCCCTGTTGGTGGTCGTGCCCACAGCCGCAGGCATCGTCATGGTCGTGCTCATGGCAACAGCTATCCTCACATGCTGCCCCTGCAGAGGGATTTTCTTTCCGGAACGCTACCTCCACATCCGGCTCAAATGTATGAACTGTTTTTCTGATGGTCTCCTGCATCTTCTCCAAAGAAACATCCTTTTTCAGCTCCAGCGTCATTTCCTGCCGCATCAGGTTGATGGAAACTTCCTCCGTTTCCGCCAGCTTGGAAAGAACATCTTCTATCTTGCCCGCACAGTTGGCACAGGTCAGCCCTTTTAAATATACCTTCATTTCAGACATTCGGTTCACCTCTTCTTATTTGTTCGCATGAACAATCATTCATATATCGATGCAAATTTTAGGCTGTAAATGGTATATACAGCCTAATGCTTTCTTATTCATGATATCCACGTTTGTGGCGGATATGGGTCATGCCCTGTTCCAGAACCATGCGGACATGCTCATCATCCAAAGAATAGAACACCGTCTTGCCTTCCTTGCGATATTTCACAAGGTCGTTCTGCCGCAGGACACGCAGCTGATGGGAAACAGCAGACTGGCTCATTTCCAGTGCCTCTGCCAATTCGCCCACGTTCCGCTCCCCTTCCAGCAAAATATGCAGGATGCAGATACGGGTGCCGTCGCCAAAAATCTTGAAAAATTCCGCCAATTCCTGAATGAACTCCTTCTGCAGTTCCTTTTCCATATCAAATTCTTCCTGCATCAGAGTTTCCTTCATAGGCTTTGCTTCCTTTCTCATATGAATATCTGTTCATATATTAACATATCATGCGTACACTGTCAATCTCCTTTATTTGGAAAATCGATCAATTCGATGAACCCTTTCAGGGCATGGGGCATGGCAACGTTTTTCAGGCGCACCATACCAATACTGCGCTTGGGCACAGGAGGGTCTACAGGAATTTCATACAGCCGTTTGTTTTCCAAATCCTTCTGGGTAAATTCCTTGATAACGTAGGTTAGCCCCAGATTGATCTCCGCAAAGCTGACCAGCAGATCGCTGCTGCCCAGTTCCAGAATCGGATTCAGCACCACGCCGTTTTCCTCCGCATAGCGGTCGATATAGCGGCGGGAATTGCTGAGATCTTCCAGCAGCAGCAGGGGATACTTCGGCAGATCCTTCACCTGCATCCCCATTTCCGCCAACATGCGATATCTTTCCCCGCCTACCAATACATCGTGGATCTCGATGCAGGGGGTCACTTCCAAATCTTCATCCTCCGCAATAGGCAGATTGATGAAGCAGACATCTACACTGCCGTTCCGCAGCAGGCGCAGGGATTCATAGGTGGTCTTATTGGTGACCTTGATATTGATATCGGGATAGCGCTTATGGTACTGCTCCAGATAATGCAGCAGAAAATTGGCAATGACCGTATCACTGGCGCCGATCTTCAGCTCGCCCATTTCCATGTGAACCATCTGATAATATTTTTCCTCCGCCGCCTGAATCAGCCCCAGGGCCTGTTCCAGATAGGTATAGAGGAGTTTGCCTTCTGCTGTGGGGTATACGCCCTTGGCGGTACGCACCAGAAGGGGGCTGCCCATACGGTCCTCCAGCTGGCGGATGGACATGCTGACCGCAGGCTGTGAAATATACAATTCCCTTGCCGCGGCGGACATATTGCCCGTGCGGACAACGGCACAAAAAATACGATAAAGATCTAAAGAAACATCAACTTTCATATCTGTCATCCTTTTCTTTTGTTTTCTTTATTATACAAAAATCAAAGAACTCTCGCAAGAATGATAAATAAAAATGATAGCCGAAATTTCATCAAAATTTTTTTATTTTTTCTCCATCCTTTTTTCCAATCGGCGGTCCTTCCACTTTTCCAGTTCCACCACGGGCAAAGGCACCAAAGCCAATGCCGCCACGATCAGCCATTCTATTTTTCCCAAAGGGCATACCTTGAATATCGCCGCCAAGGGCTCCACCATGATGACCCCTGCCTGCAGGACACAGCCGATGAAAAAGGCACCCAGAAGCACAGGATTGCTGCCAAGGGAGATATGGAACAGGGAATGTTCTGTCCGCATATTGAAGGCATGCACCAGCTGAGAAAGGGAAAGCACCGCAAAGGCCATGGTTCGCCCAATGGTATAGGTTTTCTCTCCATCGAAATAAATATGCCCGATACCAAAGGCCAAAAGTGCCAGCATACCGATCATCATACCCTCCAAGGCAATGCGGCTGCCCATGCCGCCGCTGAACAAAGAGGATTCCCGTCGGGGCGGTCGTTCCATGATATCCTCATCGGCAGGGTCTACCCCTAGGGCGATGGCAGGCAGGGAATCCGTCACCAGATTGACCCAAAGAAGCTGAATGGGCAATAGAGGCGTTGCCCAGCCGAAGCACATGGCTGCAAAAATGGTGATGATCTCCCCAATATTGCTGGAAAGCAGGAAATGCACCGCCTTGCGGATATTATCATAAATGCTGCGGCCTTCCCGCACCGCTTCCACAATGGTAGCAAAATTATCATCCATCAAGACCATATCTGCGGCACCCTTTGCCACCTCCGTGCCGTTTTTCCCCATGGCACAGCCGATATCTGCCGCTTTCAGGGCAGGGGCATCGTTGACCCCATCCCCCGTCATGGCCACCACTCGGCCATCCTTCTGGAAGGCTTTCACGATACGGACTTTATGTTCTGGGGAAACACGGGCGAAAACAGTACAATGCTCCGCCGCCTGTTCCAGCTCTCCTTCATCCATCTGCATCAATTCCTGCCCGGTAATGACCCGATTGCCCTTTTCAAAAATGCCTAATTTCGCCCCAATGGCCTGAGCTGTCAAAGCATGGTCACCGGTGATCATCACAGGGCGAATGCCCGCCTTTTTACAGACACGGACAGCCTCTGCCGCTTCCGGGCGGGGTGGGTCGATCATGCCCGCCATGCCTGCGAAAACCAGATCCTGTTCCAGGCTCTCCGGCGTAAAAAACAGCGGTTCTTCTTCCCATTCCCGAAAGGCTACCGCCACCACCCGCAGAGCGTTTGCCGCCATTTCGCCGTTTTTCAGGCGGGCTTCGCTTTTTCTCCTGCCATCAAAGGGTGCCTGCCCTGCCCCGTCCAGGCAGCGTGTGCATTTTTCAAACAAGATATCCGGCGCACCTTTGGTGACAGAGATCCATTTGCCGCCGCTGCGGTGTACCGTTGTCATCAGCTTTCGTTCCGAAGAAAAGGGAATCCCCCCGATCCTGGGCATTTCCTGCCACAGGGCTTTCAGGGAAACGCCCCCCTCCTCCGCCGCTTCCGCCAGGGCTTTTTCCGTAGGCTCACCAATGATTTTTGTCCCCTTTCTCTTGCAATCGTTGCAGAGGGTGAAAAGGGTCAGAAGGAACCGCCGTTTTTCTTCGTTTTTCTCCAAATCCTTCCCAATCGCCGCCAATTGGGTCACCTTCATGCGGTTTTGGGTCAACGTGCCCGTTTTATCGGAGCAAATGATCTCCGCCCCGCCCAAGGTCTCCACCGCTGGCAAACGGCGGATGATGGTATTTTTTTGAGACATCCGCTGCATTCCAATGGCAAGAACAATGGTCACAATAGCAGGCAAGCCTTCGGGGATCGCTGCCACCGCTAAACTGATGGAAGTCATAAACATATGAAAGGGCTCCTGTTTCCGCAAAATCCCCATGATGAAAATAATGCCGCAGATAACCAAGGCACCGATGCCCAGCAGCTTTCCCGTTTCCCCCAGTTTTTTCTGCAAAGGGGTTTCGCTGTCCTCCTGCTCTGCCAAAAGGGAAGCGATATGTCCGATCTCCGTGTGTATGCCCGTTGCCGTGACCACTGCTGTGCCTTTTCCTGCCAAAACGTAGCTGCCGGAAAGGACCATATTTTTTCTATCCCCCAACTGGGTCTTTTTCGGCAAAACGCCCCCTTCCTTCTCAATGGCAAGGGATTCCCCTGTGATGGCACTTTCCTCTGTTTTTAATCCATGATTTTCCAAAATCCGACCATCGGCACAGATATAATCCCCGGCGGAAAGAAGCAGGATATCCCCCTGCACCACATACTCCGCAGGGATCTCCTTTTCTTCCCCATTCCGCCGCACCTTCGCCTTGGGGGCAGAAAGCTCCTTCAAGGCTTCCAGTGCTTTCTCCGCCTTGCTTTCCTGCAATACCCCCAACAGGGCATTCAGCACCACAATGGCAATGATGATGGCAGAATCCACAAAATCCCCTTCCCCATTCCAATAGGACACCCCAAAGGAAACCGCCGCTGCCCCGATGAGCAGCAATATCATAAAATCATTGAACTGGGCAAGAAACTGCCAGAAAAAGCCCTTCCTGCCTTCCCCCTGTTCCAGTTTGTTTTTCCCATCTGCTGCCAGCCGTTTGGCTGCTTCCCCCGCAGAAAGGCCCTTTACCTCATCCGTCCGCAGGTTCTTTATCACTGCTGAAAGCTGCATGCTCCACCAATCCATATCCTCACACTCCATCTTTTGTTTTTCTGCTTGCCTTTTTTCCACTTTATGCGGACAAGCGCAAAAAAAGACCACCTGCATAGGATGGATAGCAGGAGGTGTTCCCCATGCTTTTTTCTCTGCTTCTGGCTCTTTCCCTCAGTGTGGATGCGTTGGGGATCGGTCTTTCCTATGGTCTCAGGCGCATCACCTTTTCGCCCTCCTCCCTTTTGCTCCTGACCGGGGAGACCTTCTTGATGATGGAGATTTTTTTGGGGATGGGGCGGCTGTTGGCGGCCTGTTTTCCCGCCAGACTGGCAGAGGGAATATCCACAGGCTTTCTGCTGTTATTTGGCATCTGGCTTTGTCTGCAAGGAACGGGGCAAAAAAATAAGAAGGAGGATTCGCCCCTGCAGTCTCCTTCCCTTTGCGACAAGGATGCCTCTTCCTCCATCGAGCCGAAAGAGGCCCTCCTGTTGGGCTTTCTCCTTTCCATGGATTCCTTTGCCATCGGGGTGAGTGCCGCCGCAGGGGGGATGGATGTGGTTCTGCTGCCTGTTTTTGCCGCTCTGTTCCAAACCATTTTTCTTGCACTGGGGGCAATAGGCGGTGCAAGGCTCATTTTACGATGGGAACCCAAGGAAAGCCTGTGGTCACTCCTTTCCGGCGGCATCCTCATCTGCCTTGCCATCCTTCAGTTTTTTAGCATATAAAAGCCTGCATATCAAAAAAGCGTATCCCCAAAAGGGATACGCTTTTATTTCACTGATTATCTGTGGAAGAGTTTTTTTGTTTCATATTTGGGTTCGCAAGTCAGGTTCACACCCAGCTTTTTGAATACATTCTCATCTACGGAGGACAGGATGACTGTAGAATGTACCTCGCAGCATTTCAGTTTTTCCAGCTGTTTCAATGCCAATGCCGCCTGAGGATCATTGACAGCGCAGATGCTCAGGGCGATCAGCACTTCATCCGTATGCAGACGGGGGTTCTGGTTGCCCAGATGACCGATCTTCAATCTCTGGATAGGTTCGATGATCTCGGGAGCGATCAGCTTCACACTTTTGGGGATGCCTGCCAGGGTTTTCAGGGCATTCAGCAGCATCGCAGAAGATGCACCCAAGAGGGCACTTGTTTTACCTGTTACGATGGTGCCGTCGGACAATTCGATAGCTGCCGCAGGGTCACCTGTTTCTTCGGCTCTTGCATTGGCTGCTGTTGCAACGACACGGTCCTCGATGCTGGTGCCTGCCTGTTTCATCAGCAGTTCCAGTTTATAGATCACATCATCTGCCAGGCCGCCCTTTCTATGGTCGCAAAGGGCTTTATAATACCGTCTGACGATCTCTGTTCTGGCTGCCGCGCAAACAGCTTCATCATCGAAGATGCAGTTGCCCACCATATTAACGCCCATATCCGTAGGGGATTTATAGGGAGATTTGCCGTAGATCTGCTCAAACATGGCGTTCAGCACAGGGAACACTTCCACATCGCGGTTATAGTTGATGGTGGTTTCGCCGTAGGCTTCCAGATGGAAGGGGTCGATCATGTTCACATCGTTCAGATCGGCTGTGGCTGCCTCATAGGCCAGATTCACAGGATGGCGCAGAGGGATATTCCAAATGGGGAAGGTTTCAAATTTCGCATAGCCTGCCTTCACACCCCGTTTATTTTCATGGTAGAGCTGAGAAAGGCAAGTAGCCATTTTGCCGCTGCCAGGGCCGGGTGCTGTGATAACGACCAGAGAACGCTGGGTTTCGATATAGTCATTCTTGCCGAAGCCTTCTTCACTGACGATGTGAGGGATATTGGCAGGGTAACCTTCGATGGGATAATGCTTATATACTTTGATGCCAAGGCCTTCCAGCTTCTTTTCATAGGCGATGGCACTGGCCTGCCCGTTGAACTGGGTCAGCACAACACTGCCTACATAAAGACCATAGCCGTGGAACGCATCGATAAGACGCAGCACATCCGCATCGTAAGTGATGCCCAGGTCGCCGCGAACCTTATTCTTTTCGATATCCCCAGCGCTGATGACAATGACAATTTCCGCATCATCCTTCAGCTGCACCAGCATATTGATCTTACTGTCGGGCTTGAAGCCGGGCAATACACGGGATGCATGGTAATCATCAAACAATTTGCCGCCAAATTCCAGATACAGCTTGCCGCCAAACTGGCTGATGCGTTCTTTGATCCGCTTCGACTGCATCTGCAGATATTTTTCATTATCAAATCCTAAACGTAACATATTTTAACTCTCCCCGATGTATCTTGATCAAAAATTATACAACATAAAATTATACTCGTTTTTTATCCTATTTACAAACAAAACTTGACAAAAAACCACGGTTCTCCATCAAAATATGAAATACCCTCTATAAGGGATACAGAAAGTATTTCTCATTTTCCCTATTTTGATTCTTTTTGGTAAAAAGAGAAAGAGGTATCTGCTGTTACAGATACCCCATTGCTCTTTTTTTGGATGTAAATTGGATGTATGTTTTCTTTTGTATTTTTATGGCATGCCTGCTTTTGCAGGTATGGAAAGGTCTTATTTCTTTGCAGCCAGTTCTGCTTTACGCAGTTTGCAGATCTTGTAAATGCCAACTGTAAACAGGGGCAGTACATAGATTGCCAGGAATACGTAGGACAATGCATTATAAGCAGTTGCGATCAGGTCGATGATACCAACCTTGGACAGAACCATGGAACCAACCAGAATGATGATTGTCATGATTGCCTGCTGTTTGCTTGTCATAGCAGGTCTGTTTGTTTCTTTCAGACCATTGTTTACACGTTCGATTGCTGCATGGATAATACCTGTGGATGTTTCGATCAGTGTCCAGCCCATTACGATACCGAAGATCGCAATAACAACGGGACCTGCAGTGCCCTGCATCATTGCCAGCCAGGGAACGGATGCACCCAGAACGTCAGGGTTGGGATAGAAGCACATAACTGCGAAATATGTCAGGAACCAGGGAACTGTTGCCAGGATACCGCCGATGATACCGGAAACAATAGATTCTTTTCTGCTGGTCTGTCTTTCGATCGTAAAGAAGGAAGCAGGCAGTACAACCAGGTTATAGCCACAGTACAGGATACCGCTCCAAAGAGCTGCACCTGCTGTTACAGTGCCTTCCATATAGCTTGTGTCGTGGTTTGCAAATACAGTAGAGATATTGTCACCGAATGTGCCAATAACCAGTACAGCAAAAATGATATAGCCAACATACAGTGCGATCGTACCCAATGTTTCAAAACGTTCGATCAATCTGGAACCGTAGAAGTTCAGGATTGCTACAACAACTGTGATAGCAACAACGCCGACCCAGTAATTGAGCCCTAAGGTCTGCTCTACGATATTACCGGTAGCAGATGCCATAACGGCGATGATGATGACCATAAAGAACAGATATACAACGTCGAATACCATCCACAGAGGACCACCGATGGTCTGCATGAAGGATTTGAAATCGTACGCCTTTGTCAGGCGGATCAGTTCATAGGATAATGCCGCAATGACAGCAAAGCCCAGCAATGTGCCCAGACCGGACAGCCAGCCCAATGCACCGAATTTGCCGCCGTATTCTACGATTTCACGACCAGTCGCATAACCGCCGCCGATCATTACGGACTGAAGGATGATACCAGGCAGGACGAACTTACCAAAACCACCTTCAAAAAAATTTTTTTTCTTTTCCATAAAGATTCCCCTCTTTCGTAAAGTTTGCTCATCGTTGGATGCGATGAAGCAATTCTTCTGTTTTTTTCCTGCAGCCCTTCCACTGCAGCTTTTACATAGTATAAAATGATTTCATATAAGCCCTTTTGCGATTGTATTTATTTTCGTACAAAATAGCTTTTGTAAAAATTTACTCGTTTTTAGACATAAAGTCAATATCAGACATCCTAATTTTTAGGCACAAAAAAAGGGGCTCCCCTGTAAAAATCCATCATTTTTTCAGAGAACCCCCTTTGTGTTGTATGACAATAGTTTCATTTTTGTATAGAAATGCTTTTGAAATCTTTTTTTCTTTTGAAAAATAGAGATTACTCTTCATTTTCTATACAAATTTTACAAAAAATAGAAATTTCACTTTGTATTTTTTTCAATACATACAAATCTATTCGAATAAAAATTCAAATATATTGAATATATATTCATATTTATCCTTGTGTATACTGTTTTTATGCATACACCATACAATGTATGACCTGTTGTTTTCCACAAAAAAGAATACGGCAAAGGGTTTTTCTCTGCCGTATTTCCATTTTCCATTGGAAATAAATCACAGCCCTGCCGCAGAAAGGCAAAGGATATGCACTTCCTTTGCGCCGGCACGATACAATGCTTTTGCACATTCGTTGCAGGTGCTGCCTGTCGTAAAAATATCATCCACCAGAAGCACGCCCTTGCCCGAAACATCCAACGCTGCCTCGAAGGCATCCTTCAGGTTCTGCCGCCGTTCCTCCGGGGTACGCAATGTACTTTGGGCAGCGGTATCCCTTTTTCTCCGCAGGCCATCCTTCCGAAAAACAAGTCCTGTTTTTTCAGATATCTTCTGGCAAAAGATATGGGTCTGATTGAAGCCCCGGCGTTTTTCCTTTTTCGGATGCAGAGGAACAGACAGGATGATATCCGTTTTCACCAGCAACTCTTCATGATATTGCAGCAGATAATCTGCCAATAGTTCACCTAATCCTTCCCCCAGCTGCTTTCCGCCCTCATATTTAAACAAATGGATCGCCTGACGTACTTTTTCATAGGGAAAGGCGGCACAAGCCGTTTCAAAAGCAAAGGGTTTCAGGCAGAAATCGCAAAAGCCTGACGTATCCGTTTCGCCGCCGCAATGGGGGCAGATATTCTTTGGAATAAATGGAATATTTTCCTCACATTTGTGACAGAGAAAACCCTTTCGCTCCCCCAATGCAAGAATTTCTCCGCAGACGGCACAGCGAGGCGGAAAAATCCATTCCATCAGTTTTTCTTTCATACGATCTCACCCCCATGGATGAAATCATATAGATTTTGGATCCGCTGGGCAAGTCCCGTGTATCTGCCCACTTCTTTATCGTTGCGGATCATGGCAGAAACGGTCTCCCGCAGGCCAACGATAACCACCAGCTGTTTCGCACGGGTCACCGCCGTATAAAGGAGGTTTCTCGTCATCAGCATGGGCGGGCCACTGTAAACAGGCAGGATGACCACAGGATATTCACTGCCCTGGGATTTATGGATGGTGATGGCATAGGCAAGCTCCAGTTCTTCCAGCTGGCTGAAATCATAATCAACGATTTTCCCATCGTCGAAGGCAACCCGCATCTGTTCCGCATCTGTATCGATGGAAAGGATGATGCCTCCATCGCCGTTGTAAACGCCCAGGCCTTCGTCCTCCCGTTTGCCAAGGCTGTTGAACATCCGCCAGACGATGTTATAGTTATTTTTAATTTGCATGACCTTGTCGCCCTCCCGAAAGGTGGTCTGGCGGAACTGTACTTCCCTCTTATCAAAGGCAGGGGGATTCAAGGTCTGCTGCAACACCTGATTCAGATTTTGTACGCCAAGGGTGCCCTTTCGCATGGGTGTTAAGATCTGCATATCCTGCAGACCGTCACAGCCCGTAAATTTTGGCAAACGCTTCGTCACCAATTCCTGTATGGTCGCCGCCACGTCCTCCGCATAGGCGCGGCGCATGAAAAAGAAATCCGTCCCCTCCTCATTCAAAATGGGATCTTCCCCCTGATTGATGCGGTGGGCATTCATAATGATGGCACTTTCCTGGGCCTGTCGGAATACGTGCTGCAAACGCACCACCTTCAGACGTTCGCTGCGGATCATATCTTTCAAAACATTCCCCGCCCCAACGGAAGGCAGCTGATCCACGTCCCCCACAAAAATGATACGGGAACCGCTTTCCACCGCCCGCAAAAGGGCCTGCATCAACGCAATATCCACCATGGAGCTTTCATCAATGATGATGACGTCTGCTTCGATGGGGTCGTCCTCATTTTTATCGAAGGTCTGTCGGCGGTTATCCTCGCCAATAAAGTTGATGCCCAGCAAACGATGGATGGTCTGGGCTTCCATGCCGGTGGCCTCCGTCATCCGCTTTGCCGCCCGGCCTGTAGGTGCCGCCAGAACCACATCCAGCTCCTCCCGCTTCAAAATACGCAGGATAGTATTGATGGTGGTGGTTTTCCCCGTACCGGGGCCGCCGGTGATGATGAGGACGCCGCTGCTCATGGCTTCCAGCACAGCAAGCCGCTGTTCCTCCGCCAAAATGACACCCGTTTCCTTTTCCACCCGGGCGATCTCTTTCGCAATATATTCCATATCCGCAGGCTCGTAATCGGCAGACAGCTCCAGCAGCCGCTTCGCCACGGACATTTCCGCATAAAAATAGTAATTCAGATAAACGCAGTCTTCCCCGTCCAGCTTTTCCTGCCAGATCTGGCTGTCCACCTGCAATTCCCGAATGGCATTTTCGATGGCAAGGGGATGCAGATCCAGAAGTTCCACAGACTGGTCGATGAGTTTCTGTTTGGGCAAATAGCAATCCCCATTGGCTGCCGCATTGTTCAGCACATATTTCACCGCCGCCTTCACCCGGTTAGGGTCATCGGCAGCGATCCCTGCGTTTGCCGCCATTTTATCCGCCATTTTGAAGCCGATGCCTGCCACATCATCCGCCAAACGATAAGGGTTATTTTTCACAATATCAAAGGTGCGTGCCTTATATTTTTTATAGATACGCATGGCATAGGCAGGGGAAATATCGAAGCCCTGCAGGAACATCATGGCTCTTCGCAGTTCATGCTGTTCGCAGAAGGCTGCGGAAATCTTCTGGGCTTTGTCATAGCTGATGCCCTTGATCTCCGTCAGCATATCAGGCTTTTCTTCGATCACATAAAAGGCCGCTTCGCCGAACCGTTCCACGATGCGCTTGGCGGTCTTTGCCCCGATGCCCTTGATCAGGCCCGAAGAAAGGTATTTTTCCATGCCTGCAGTGGTGGTGGGCATGGATTTTTCATAATACTGCACCTGCACCTGTCTGCCGTAAAGGGGGTGCATCGTCCAGTTGCCGCGGATTTCCAAGGTTTCGCCGCTGTGGATCTGGGGCACGACGCCGACACAGGTCACCTCGTCATCCTCTGTTGTCAAAGAAAAAACCGTATAGCCATTGTCCTTATTTTGGTAGATAATGTCTTCCACTTCCCCGATGATCTTCAAATCTTCCATGCCTTCACCTCCTTTCGCAGCCTTTTCTTTTCTCTTTAGTATAGCATAGGAAATAAAAAAAGGGAACAACCGTTCCCAATTTTTACATAATAAATATCCACCGGCCTAGCCGGTGGTTTTTCATTTGCGGGCATAGCCCTGCTCCCAGAGCATATGCCTTAAGGCATTACATCAACCTACGGCTA
>SFGI01000045.1 GCA_004557645.1 [Eubacterium] saphenum
TAAGGCGTAAGGTTTTTCGTTTCCCCTGTGTCCGAAAACCCTTGATATTACGGGCTTTTTCGCGTTTCGGTCAATCTAAGGGTTTCATTGTTGGGAACAAAATTACATCTCTAATAGAAACGGATTCTGTCAGCAGCATAACGAATCTATCGATACCAACGCCGAGACCACCTGTAGGGGGCATACCATATTCCAGAGCTGTCAGGAAGTCTTCATCGATCATATTTGCTTCGTCGTCGCCGTTTTCACGGAGGAATTCCTGATATTCGAAACGAGAACGCTGGTCGATGGGGTCATTCAGTTCAGAGTATGCATTACCATATTCTCTGCCCACGATGAACAGCTCGAATCTTTCTGTAAATTCAGGTTTATCGGGTTTTCTCTTTGTCAGAGGAGAGATCTCAACGGGGTAGTCGATGATGAAGGTAGGCTGGATCAGGTTCTTTTCTACGAATTCTTCAAAGAACAGGTTCAGGATATCGCCTTTTACATGACGGTCTTCAAATTCCACGCCTTTTTCTTTTGCCAGTGCCTTTGCTTCTTCTGTATCTTTTACCTGGTCGAAGTCAACGCCTGTGAATTCTTTTACAGCGTCAACCATTGTTTTTCTTGCGAAGGGCTGACCCAGATCCAGGTCATAGCCGCCGTAAGTGATCTTTGTGGTGCCCAGAACGTTCTGTGCAACGGTACGGAACATTTCTTCTGTAATATCCATCATACCATTATAGTCTGTATATGCCTGATACAGTTCCATCAGGGTGAATTCAGGGTTATGACGAACGGAAATGCCTTCGTTTCTGAATACACGGCCAATTTCATATACTCTTTCGAAGCCGCCCACGATCAGTCTCTTCAGGGGCAGTTCCAGGGCGATACGGCAGTACATATCGATATCCAGTGTGTTATGGTGTGTGATGAAGGGTCTTGCAGAAGCACCGCCAGGGATGGTCTGCAGGACGGGTGTTTCCACTTCCAGGAAACCCTTGCTGTCCAGGAATTTTCTGATCTCTGTGATGATCTTGGAACGTTTGATGAAAGTATCTCTGGATTCGGGATTTACGATCAGGTCTACATATCTCTGTCTGTAACGCAGTTCCTGGTCTTTCAGGCCGTGGAATTTTTCGGGCAGTACCTGCAGGCTCTTGGAAAGCAGTACCACTTCTTTTGCATGTACGGAAATTTCGCCTGTTTTTGTTTTGAAAACAAAGCCCTTGATACCGATGATATCGCCGATGTCATATTTTTTGAATGCAGCGTAATCTTCTTCACCGATGTCGTTTTTGCTAACGTAGGACTGCATGAGGCCATCTCTGTCCTGGATATTGCAGAAGGATGCTTTCCCCATGATACGTTTGCTCATCAGTCTGCCGGCAATGCAGACATCCTTGCCTTCCAGGGCATCATAGTTGGCTCTGATCTCTTCGCTGTGGTGTGTTACGTCATATTTTACGATCTGGAAGGGGTCTTTGCCTTCTTCCTGCATCTGTGCCAGTTTTTCTCTTCTGATTCTGTTCTGTTCGCTCAGTTCCTGCTGTGTCAGCTCCTGAACTTCTTTGATTTCTTCTGCCACGTTACTTCCTCCTATCCGTGTGCGTCCTTTGTTTCCTGTGTATCTTATTTTGTGAATTTCAGCACTTTGAAAATAACTTCGCCGTCGGGTGTTTCGATGGTGATGTTATCGCCTTTTTTATGGCCCAGCAGTGCCATGCCAACGGGAGATTCGTTGGAGATTCTGCCGTTCATGGGGTCTGCTTCCGCAGAACCAACGATGGTATATTCCATTTCTTCCTCGAATTCCACATCCAGCAGTGTTACTGTCGTACCCAGGCTGATGGTATCTTTTGCGCCGCATTCTTCATCGATCACTTCCGCATTGCGCAGCATTTTTTCCAGCTGAACGATACGTGCTTCGATCTCTGCCTGTTCTTCTTTTGCGGCGTCATATTCGGCATTTTCGGAAAGGTCACCCTGACCTCTGGCTTCTTTGATTTTTTCTGCTACATCTTTTCTGCGGACGGTTTTCAGGTTTTCCAGCTCCGCTTCCATGTTTTTCAGACCTTCATAAGTCAAAACAACTTTCTTTTCTGTCATGGATGTGTCACTCCTCATTCTATTCTCATTTAATGTTCCCTGCTTTTTGACAAGGAAAAATGGAGGGTTTTTTATTCCCCTCCTGAACCATTGATAGATTATATAATAATTTTCTATTGCTTGTCAATCTTTTTCCTTGAAATATCAAGGGTTTCTCCGAATTTTCACCCGTTTTCCGAAAGCGGAAAACCCCGAAACGGCGAAGCCCCGTTCCCGCAATTCAAAAAGGAGGACATCCCGCTCCAACTCTGCCAGAGGAACACCCCAGCTCTGGCGGAAATCGCTGCACTGCAGGAATGCCTCCGCCTCTGCCATTCTGCCTTCCATCTGCTTTTCTTCATTCCCCAGGGCGACGTGGAAAAAGAACCCCTCCGCCGCAGAAACATCGGGCCGCAGCTGCTGCAGTCGGCGCAGCATGGGGCGGTTTCCTGCCAAGTCCAGCCAAAATGCCCCCTTTTTCAGGATATGCTCCAAAGAACGCTGCTCCATGCCGCAGGAGAGGATGGCATCCGCTTCAGCAAAAGCAGGATTTTTCGGAGAAGAAAAGACTTCCGTCACCAAGCCCCGTTCCATATATAATTCCCGCACGATCTCCTCTGCCGTATCCGGCTCCTGGGTAAAGATAGCCAGATGGTTCACCTCATTGCCCATGGAAGAAAGGGCTGCCTGCCACATGGCCTGATCCCCCCCTGCCAAAAGATAAGTACATTCCTCGGGATTTTTCCCCTGCCGCCTCAGGGCTTCTGCCGCTCCTTCAAAGGCAAAGAGAGCCGCCAACCGCCGCCCCTCCGCAAAGGGCAGCCGTTCTCTGGGAAATTCCCCCTCTGCCGGGGGAACGATGATGCTGACCCCTTCCCCTTCCAGCGCTTCCAGCAGGGACAGGGCTCCTTTTCTCCAAGAGGCGGACAGGGCCCCCTCCCGCTGCACCTGCAAAATGCCAAGGATGCCATCGGCATCCCGTTCCAGCCGATAGGGTCTATGCTTTTCCAGATACCCCCACGATCTGGGCAGCAGCTTTGCCCACTTGGGCAGGACTGCTTCTTCCCCTTTTTCTAAAAACCGAATCTTTGCCAATTCCATTTTTCTTCACCCCTGTTTTGTATCAGAAAAAATACTTTGTCTGACTTCTTTTCCTTGTTTTTCCCATAAGGCCTTTGTTTTTCCAAAAAAACATTTTGTTTTGTATTATTTTTAATGCAATTTGTCCTGTATTTTATTTTGTACACAAAATACATGCACTTTTTTTCAGATACCATTGACAATAAAAATCAAATATTCTAACATAAAATTATACAAAAAGTAATAACTCTGTGTATGACAAGAAGCTGAACTGCACAGATAAAAAAACAAATGGCCCTATCCCTACTATATTTATGAAAGGAGTTCGATTCCATGAACACTAAAATCATGAAAACCATGGATGGTAACGAAGCTGCTGCATATATCTCCTATGCATTTACAGAAGTAGCTACCATTTACCCCATCACCCCTTCTTCCCCCATGGCGGAACACGTTGACAGCTGGTCCGCAAATGGCAAAAAGAACATCTTCGGTCAGACTGTACGTCTGCTGGAACTGGAATCCGAAGCAGGTGCTGCCGGCGCGATGCACGGTGCCCTGGAATCCGGCGCTTTGGCAACTACATACACAGCATCTCAGGGTCTGCTGCTGATGATCCCCCCTATGTACCGTATCGCTGGTCAGCTGAAACCCGGCGTATTCCACGTAGCATCCAGAACCGTAGGTACCCACGCCTTCTCCATCTTCGGCGACCATTCCGACGTTATGGCCTGCCGTCAGATCGGCTGCGCCATGCTGTCCTCCGCTTCCGTACAGGAAGTTATGGACCTGGCTGGCGTTGCCCACCTGTCCGCAATCAAAGGCTCCGTACCTTTCATCCACTTCTTCGATGGTTTCCGTACTTCCCACGAACTGCAGAAAATCGAAGTGATGGACTACGATGATCTGGCAAAACTGGTAGATCAGGACGCTCTGAAGAAATTCAGAAAGAACGCTCTGAACCCCGAACATCCCGTACAGCGTTCCACAGTTCAGAACCCCGACGTATTCTTCCAGAACAGAGAAGCATGCACACCCTTCTACACACGCCTGCCCGAAATCGTAGAAGAATATATGAACGAAATCAACAAGATCACAGGCAGAAACTATCAGCTGTTCAACTACTATGGTGCTGCTGATGCGGAACACGTGATCGTAGCTATGGGTTCCGTGACAGGCGCAGCCCAGGAAGTGGTAGAAAGCCTGACAGCAAAAGGCGAAAAAGTGGGCTTCCTGCAGGTTCACCTGTATCGTCCTTTCTCCATCAAACACTTCATGGCAGCTCTGCCCGAATCTGTGAAAGTCATCACAGTTCTGGACAGAACAAAAGAACCCGGTGCCCTGGGCGAACCCCTGTATGAAGATGTTTGCTCCGCACTGATCGAAACAGGCAGAGCAGCAAAGGTGCTGGCTGGCCGCTATGGTCTGTCCTCCAAGGATGTGACACCCGCGCAGATCGTTGCTGTTTTCGACAACATGAAGGGCGCACAGAAAAACCACTTCACCGTTGGTATCATCGACGATGTTTCCAATACCTCCATCGAAGTGGGCGCAGAACCCGATCTGGCTGACAAGAGCACAGTAGCCTGCAAATTCTGGGGTCTGGGCTCCGACGGTACGGTTGGTGCAAACAAAAACTCCATCAAGATCATCGGTGACCATACAGACAAATATGCACAGGCATACTTTGAATATGACACAAAGAAATCCGGCGGTATCACCCGTTCTCACCTGCGTTTCGGTGACACACCCATCCGTTCCAGCTATCTGGTAACAAGAGCAGACTTCGTTGCCTGCCACAACCAGTCCTACATGGAAAAATATGATATCGTTTCCGAAATCAAACCCGGCGGTACTTTCCTGTTGAACTGCGCTTGGAACGCAGAAGAACTGGATCACCACCTGTCCGCTGATGTGAAGAGATATATCGCAAACAACGACATCAACTTCTACACCATCGACGCTATCAAGATCGGGAAAGAAATCGGTCTGGGCAACAAGACAAATGCCATCCTGCAGTCCGCATTCTTCAAACTGGCAAACATCATCCCCGTTGACGATGCTGTCAACTACATGAAAGCAGCTATCGTAAAATCCTACGGCAAGAAGGGTGAAAAAGTTGTCAACATGAACTATGCTGCTGTTGACGCAGGTCTCAGCGGTCTGACAAAGATCGACGTTCCCGCAAGCTGGAAAGATGCAAAAGACGTTGACAAAGAAGCAATCAAGGCTGTACTGCCCGAATACGTTGAAAAACTGATGGTACCCATGAACGCCCTGAAAGGCGATCTGCTGCCCGTTTCCGTATTCACAGGCAGAGAAGACGGTACTGTTCCCCTGGGCACATCCGCTTACGAAAAACGCGGCGTTGCCATCGATGTTCCCGAATGGGATGCAACAAAATGTATCCAGTGTAACCAGTGTTCTTACGTATGTCCTCACGCTGCCATCCGTCCTTTCCTGCTGACAGAAGAAGAAGCTGCAAATGCTCCTGAATCCTACACAGTACTGAACGCCAACGGCGTTGGCGAAATCAAGAACTACAAATTCCGCATCCAGGTGGATCCTCTGGATTGTCAGGGCTGTGGTGTCTGCGTAACAGCATGTCCCGCAAAAGAAAAAGCTCTGGTAATGAAACCTCTGGATACACAGATGGGCGAACAGCCTAACTGGGACTTCTCCCTGTCTCTGTCCGACAAGAAGAACCCTATGGACAAATTCAGCGTAAAAGGCTCTCAGTTCGAACAGCCTCTGCTGGAATTCTCCGGCGCATGTGCAGGCTGCGGCGAAACAGCTTACGCAAAACTGATGACACAGCTTTACGGCGACAGAATGTATCTGGCAAACGCAACAGGCTGTACACAGGCTTGGGGCGCAGCAGCACCCTGCGTACCTTACACAACAAACAAAGAAGGCTGGGGCCCCGCATGGAGCAACTCCCTGTTTGAAAATAACGCACAGTTCTCCGTTGGTATGGTTCTGGCAGTAGAACAGCAGAGAGACCGTGTGACTATGAAAGTAAAAGATCTGCTGGCACTGACAGCAGGCACAGACTTTGCTGCAGCAGCAGAAGTTTGGCTGGAAAACTGGGATAACGGTGACAGAAGCAAAGCAGACAGCCGTGCCCTGATCGCAGCTCTGAAAGCTCTGAATGTGGAAGGCGAAGCAGCAGAACTGAAAGACTTTATCCTGGAAAACAGCGAACACCTGACAAAGAAATCCATGTGGATGTACGGCGGCGACGGCTGGGCATACGATATCGGCTACGGCGGTCTGGACCACGTTCTGGCAAGCGGCCGTGACGTAAACGTACTGGTAGTAGATACAGAAGTTTACTCCAACACAGGCGGTCAGTCCTCCAAAGCAACACCCATCGGTGCTGTGGCACAGTTCGCAGCAGGCGGCAAACCTACCGTGAAGAAAGACCTGGGTATGCTGGCAATGAGCTATGGCTATATCTACGTTGCACAGGTTGCCCTGGGTGCAAACCCCGCACAGCTGATCAAAGCCCTGAAAGAAGCAGAAGCTTACAATGGTCCTTCCCTGATCATCGCTTACGCTCCTTGTATCAACCATGGTATCTCCAAGGGTATGGCAAATGCACAGCTGGAAGCAAAACTGGCAGTCGAAGCTGGTTACTGGCACCTGTATCGTTACAACCCCGATCTGAAGAAAGAAGGCAAGAACCCCTTCATTCTGGATTCCAAAGAACCTACTATGGACTTCAACGAATTCCTGATGGGCGAAGTACGTTACGCTTCCCTGGTTCGCACCTTCCCCGAAACAGCAGAAGTGCTGCTGAAGGAAGCTGCAGAAAATGCCAAGGCAAAATACGAATCCTACAAAAAATTGGCTGAACAATAATTTCGCAGGACCCCACAGCCTTTTTGGCAGGTGGGAATAGATCGAACGAGAAGCCAATCAAAATACGGGGCGTAACCCAGCGCCCCACACCCCTAAAAAGGGACAGAGTGTTCACGCTCTGTCCTTTTTTGATAAAACCAAGCTTTTCCCCTGGTTTTTCGGATAATATCTTAAGAGTTTCTTTCGATTTTCGAAAGCCCCTTTTTTTCTTAGAAACTTTATGATAGTATTTTAACCGAGAAGAAAAAGAAAACTGAAAGGAGAATCCCCCCATGAAGAAAAAATTAATTACTCTGTTGGCCTGTGCCATGATCGGCGCAAGCGTACTTTCCGGCTGCGGCGGTTCCACAGATGCAGAAGTGCCCGAAGAATCCGTAGCGGCAACCATCACCGTTGAGGATGAAAGCCTGCCCCCTCTGGAAGCAGACCTGCAGGAGATGTACGCAGAGGCTTACAAGATCTATAACCAGATCAGCTTCGGCAAATTTGACTATGACGAAGAAACCACCATTGAAAAGGACGGCTTTGAATACTACAAGATCACAGACAGCCGCTTCAAAACATACGATGATTTCCAGGGCTTCCTGGAACAATATTTCACAAAGGATTTCGTAGCCAACGGCATTTTGGGTGAAGGCAACATCATGTTCGCCAAAGGCGAAGATGGCGGTCTGTATTTCCTGGGCGGCGGCAGAGGTTCCAATATCTTCTACGCAGGCCATGTATTCGAACTGGACAGAGAAACAGAAAAAGAGATCGACTTCAAGGCAACTGCTTACTACACCAACAGCAACGAAGCCTATGACGGCGAATATTTCTACACAGCCCCCGAAAATCCCGATGATTACACCACACAGGAATTCCACTTCATCCTGCTGAAGGAAGACGGCGCGTGGAAATTCGATGATTTCGCATTATTCTTCTAAAAAGGGTATCGACTTTGTCGACACCCTTCGTCGAAATCAGGATTTCGACGAGTTTAAACAGAGGATAAACAGATAAGTTCCAGCGGTGTAAACACCTTGAAACTTCCTGTTTTCCTCGGCGAAAAACGCGGTTTCCGCCTGCGGATTCCACTTGGGAAACGGGTTTGTTTCCCAACCCCTTCCGCTATTCGAAAATCACTTTATCAACATTCTAAAAGCTCGGCGAATGCCGAGCTTTTTTTATTGTTCTCGATTTTTTTGTTGTCTTTCATTATATTTCCTTACGGAAATGGCAGCTATGACAAACAAGACCACCGCTTCCAGCAATCTCACCCTTTGCAGGCGTTCTTGCAGAGGCGGCTTTGGTTTTTCCTCCGCCGAAAGGGTAAATTCCAATTCCCCTTCTGGCAGGCCGTCCAGAGAAAGGGCATAGCCCTGCTCCGTTTTCTCAAAGCCCTCCAAGCCCCTTTCCGTCATATAATAAGGGGTATTCACCACGATATCCAGACTGCCGAATTCCGCCCATGTTTGGGCAGGGGAAAGGAGATAGGTATATTGGTAAATGGGCGGCTGATAGTCCAAATCCGAGGAAGGATACATGGGGGCAGTTACGATGTTCACAACGGTTTGCCCCGCAGGTACGGTGATTTCATATTCATACCACCGCAGCAGGGCATCGGAGATATTCGTTCCTTCATATTCAAAATTGCCGAGGATGCCAAAATTCCATTCACTGTGGTTCAAATGAGCCACCATGGCATTGTACCAATCGGAAGGAAGGATACTGCTGTCCTCAGTATATTCCGCCATGGCGAATTCCCGGAAGGTCATGGTTTCTGTGCCTTCCAAGGTCAGGGTATAGGCAAAGGGCGTTTCCTCCGCACCGTTTTCCGAAAACCATTCCAATTCCTGTTCCAAAGGCTCGCCGAAAACATACAATTCAATAGTGTCCCCGTTTTTCACCCAACGGGTCACGGCAACATATTCCTCTGCATCTTCTCCGCCGCATTGCTTCACCAGCATCAGCTTGGTTTTCTCTCCGTCACCGCTCCATTGGAAACCCAGTCTCGCCGCATCAAATTCCTCGTCGATGCCGTCGATGATATAGGTATATTTCGTCACAGGGGTATCGAATTTCCAGAAAGCATCCTCTGCGTACCCATCCACCAGCCGGGGCAGGTCTTTTTCCAGTTCAAAATCCTTTCCCCGGTAAAACAGGGTATGGCGCACCTTTTTTTCAATGGGTATCCCATCTACCGTCACATCATATTTTTCCCCATCGGCAGCATAGACCTGCTGTTCCGTTTCATGGTTATAGCTATACCCATAATCAGGCGTTTGCCCAAAGGGGAAGGCCAGCTTCACGGTCACATCATAATCAGCAGGGTTATGGAAGGTGTATTCCGCTGTCACCCTGCCCGTATAAGCCAGATATTCCTCCAAATCGCTGTAATAATCCAGAGGAAATTCCTGCAGGTCGAAGGTGAGCCGTTCCTGCTCCACCACAAGGGGAGACTGTTCCCCCGTCACCATAGTGCCTGTGGGGGAAATACCCTGAAAATAGGTCTGGGCGGAATTTGCCAGAGCGGTCACAGGGCTGAAAAGCATGAAGGTGCTGAGCAGAACGGAACATAGCTTTTTCATGGGGAACACCTCCAAATCCTCTTATTTTTTGCCTGCGATCTTTTTATCCTTTTCCAGAACGGCATCAAAGGCCTTACACATTGTGCTTTCGAAGCCATTGGCCTGCAAAGCTGTCACCCCTTCGATGGTGGTGCCGCCGGGGGAGCAGACCTGGTCCACCAAAGCCCAAGGGTGTTCGCCGCTTTCCAGCACCATTTTGGCACTGCCCAGAACTGTCGCCGCTGTGATTTCCAAAGCCTGCTTTTTGGGCATGCCTGCCTTCACTGCCGCCCGAGCCAGTGCATCCATATACATATAAGCAAAGGCAGGGGCCGCACCGCCGATGACAGAGAAAATATCAAAGTGATTTTCTTCCACCTCTGCCACCGTGCCGATGGTCTGGAACATGCCCTTGACGATGGCTTTCTGTTCTTCTGTCACAAATCCGTTGGCACACAGACCGGAAGTGGATGCGCCGATCTTTGCGTTGATATTGGGCATCACACGGACGATGGGCGTCCCTTCGGGCAACAAACCTGCCAGATAGTCCAGCGTTTTGCCCGCCGCAATGGAAACCACAAGAGGTTTCTTCGCCGCGATCTCCTCTTTCAAAGCAGGCACAACAGCCGCCAATACATGGGGTTTTACTGCCAGCACCAGAACATCGCTGGCTGCCACCACTTCCGCCGCTGTGGTCACTGCATTGGCACCGCAGGCTTCCGCCAGCTTTGCCGCAGAGGTCACCGTTTTGCTGGTAATGGTGATATCTTTGCCGTCGTAGCTTTTTGTGCCGATGGTCATGCCTTTCACAATGGCGCCTGCCATGTTGCCTGCGCCGATAAAGCCAAATTTCATGGGACCTCCTCCTTAAAAAGAAAAGGTCGGTAAAAACCGACCTTTATTGTTCCTCGATTTTCTAGTTTTACGGTACTACAATTACCGTATCACTGTCAATTACAGAAATCTTAATTTTTTTCTTGAGGGTTTCACCCTCAAACTCCCACAAGGGGAATGATTCCCCTTGACCCCCATTCGCAAAAGCATACGCTTTTGCATACCGGGTCGAGGGGGTGACCCCCTCGCAGGGGTACTTTGCTGCCAGCGCATTGCTCTGGTCAGTTACGCACTGCAAGCAGTGCTACAGGGACAGAGTCCCCAAGGTCTTTTAGCAGATAACGTTTTGAGGTGTGCCGTCTTCCCATTTCAGGATATTTTCGGACACGATCTGGGCTCTGGTAAACAGTGCTTCATGGGATGCAAAAGCCACATGGGGTGTTACTACAGTATGCTTGCTGTGCAGCAGAGGATGATCCGCAGGCACGGGAGGTTCCATTTCGAATACGTCGATACCTGCGCCGGCGATGCGTTCTTCGTTCAGGGCATTTGCCAGAGCAACGCTGTCTACCACAGGACCACGGGCTGTGTTCAGCAGGATGGCATTTTTCTTCATCAGAGCGATTTCTTTTTCGCCGATGAGACCTTTTGTCTTATCATTCAGAGGCACATGCAGGGAAACGATATCGCTGACCTTCAGCACATCCTCCAGAGACATATATTCGATGCCTGCGCCCTGCATTTCGGGTTTCACCGTTCTGCTGTATGCCACTACTTTGCAGCCGAAAGCCTGAGCGATCTTTGCAACCTTGCCGCCGATGGCGCCTGTGCCAACGACACCGAAGGTCTTGCCGAACAATTCGCCGCCCACCAGACCTGCTTTTGTGCCTTCCTTACGGCAAACAGCATCGCAGGCAGGGATATTCCGCAGTACGGAGATGGCCAGACCGAAAGCCAGCTCTGCAACAGCATTGGTGGAATATCCTGCTGCATTGCAAACGCAGATGCCTTTTTCCTTACAGAAATCCACATCGATATGGTCAACACCTGTGAATGCTACGGAGAGCAGCTTCAGGTTTTCGCATTTTTCAATGACATTTTTACGGAAGGGCTGGTTCGCGATGATGATGATATCGGCGTCCTTGCCTCTTTCCGCCAGTTTTTCCTGGTCTTCTTCCTTTGTGTCATACGCCACGATTTCATGGCCTCTTGCTTTTACGGCTGCTGTTGCTTCTGCCAGTTTTTCGGGGGTGATGCCCAGGGGTTCGATGATAACGATTTTCATTTGTTCCTTCCTCCTTATCTGGATGTGATATTTTATAGTAACTGCAATAAATTTCATCTTATACTGGTATGATAGCGCAGTTTTTTCAAAAAGACAATAGCCCTTGTGGAAAAAACACAGAAAGTTTATAATGGAACAAATATGATACCAGGGTCAAAAGGTGAAAATACCTTTTGACCTCAACAACACAAATATCATGGAAAGGAAGGATAAAAATGAGCGTTTTATTTTTAGAATACCCCAAATGCACCACCTGTAAAAAGGCCAAAGCATGGTTGGAGGGAAACGGCGTTGCCTTTGACGACAGACACATTGTGGAACAGAACCCCACAGCAGAGGAATTGAAGGCATGGTGGGAAAAAAGCGGCCTGCCCCTGAAAAAATTCTTCAACACCAGCGGTATGCTATATAAGGAAATGCAGCTAAAAGACAAACTGCCCGAAATGAGCGAGGAAGAACAGATCGAACTGCTTTCCACCAACGGCATGCTGGTGAAACGGCCTCTCATCATCGGGGAGGATTTCGTTCTGGTGGGCTTCAAGGAAGCAGAATGGGAACGGTTGAAATAACACATTTTCTATTATCATCTTAATTTATTTACAGATAAACCTTACTATAGAAAAACTAGTAAAAGAAGGGGGCTTTTATATGAAGAAAAAATTTTGGGTATACACTTTAGCAATGTCATTTATTTTGCCTTTTTGTCAAACTACTTCCGTCTTGGCTTCTAACGAAATTAAAGTCACAATTAATAATGAAGCAGTCTCTTTTGATGTACCACCTCAAACTATTAATGGCAGAACAATGGTACCTATGCGAGCAATTTTTGAAAAACTAGGTGCTTCTGTAGAGTGGGAAGGTACTACAAAAACAATCATTGGTACAAAAGGCACTTCTACTATAAAAATGGTAATCGGAAGCAATAATATGAGTGTAAATGGAGTATATACCTCTCTGGATTCACCCGCTACAACAATTAATGGCCGTACTCTTGTTCCTGTAAGAGCTATCGCAGAAAGCCTTGATTGCGATGTAAAATGGGACAATGCTACAAAAACAGTTGTCATTAATACTGACGAAATAGAAAATAAATATACTTCTCTCGAAGGTGATTGGGTGCGTGTTAGTTGTAACAAATATTATGGAAGTACAATGAATATTATTAAATATGGAAATGAAGAAAAATATCAGGGAACATTAACTAACCTCTCTCTAAAAACATTGGATGAAGGCAAGTTTTCAGTCGGCGATATTAAAATGGCTTCTATTGTCCCTGTAGTAAAAAATACCTTTACAGGCGATAGCCTCTCAAATAATGGCGATCGCACTTCCTATCAAATTACAGTAAATGATACTTTTACAGTAATGGAAATGAAGGTTACAGAAAAATATTACACCGAACTATCTGGTGATTATCAAAAATGGATTCGCGTCTCTGAAAATACCGATATTGAAATGATGCAAAAAATATCTGATACACTATTTTATACAGCTCACCCTGATGGATATCCTATTGGATTCTCTAAAGATCTGAAAAATGATTCTGGTCAAATTATCTATACAAAAGAAAAGGCAAATAAGGTCTTAGATGACTATTTCAAAAACTCTTTAGAAAGAAGAGTCGCTGTAGAAGATAGAAATAAAATTGATAGAGAACTCAATGCATGTGAAAAACAGATTACTATATATGAAAAAGAACTGGGTAAAAAAAATATCCAACCAAACGAAAAAAATGAAATTTTAGCAAAAATTGAAACAGAAAAAACATATATTGCAGAACTGAACAGTAAGCGGGCAGAAAAACAGAATGAAATTTCCAGACTTTTACAAGCTGAAAACACATCAACTAAAAAATACAATGAATTGATTAATTGGTATGAAAATTCTTATTACTAAAATCATAACCACGCCTAAAAGACGTGGTTTGCTCCAGCCCTATAAGGGCTTATAAAATAGCCAGCGCCTAAATGACGCTGGCTTTCACTTCGTTCAA
>SFGI01000008.1 GCA_004557645.1 [Eubacterium] saphenum
AGGAAAAGAGCAAAGCCCCCAAAAATGGCTTTGCCCTTCAATAACTAATTCCATATCTTATATCAGTTTTTCACTTTACACAAACTTTGAAACAGTCTCGCCATATCAATAACTATATCATCTTTCATAGATTGGAGATAACGCTTTGTAATAGAAAGATTCTCGTGTCCTAAAAGCCGTGATACAGTGTAAATGTCTATACCATTTTTTAGGCACATCTGGGCAAAGGTATGTCTGCAAGTATGGGGGCTGCATCTGATTTGCTCATTTACATGGGCAGCAACACCACATTTTCTGACAACTCTTTCAACGGCTTCAACAGTAAGCATTTTTCCTTTTTGGCTTAAAAAATAGTATTCATTTTGATATCTTTCTTTTATATAGTGTTCTCTAATGGCTTCATACTTTAGCATGGTTTTTCGAAGTATTGGAGAAATAGGGACTAGCCTTTGTTTGTTTCCTTTTCCATGAATTAAAATAGTTCTCTCTTTTATATTATCACATTTGATGGAGCAGAGTTCATAGTTTCTTATTCCAGTGTCGAAAAGCATAGTTATGATACATTTATTTCTTGCGCTCAAAAAATTAGGAGAACTGTATACATCAATCATTCTTTTGACTTCATCAGGGTAAAAAGTTTGGATAAGAACCTTTTCTTCTTTTTGTAAGCTTATTTTTTCAGAAGGGCTTCTATCAATATATTCTTCTCTGACTAGGTAATTGAAAAAAGCTTTTATGTTTTTAATTATTCCATTTATATAGGTAGGTTTTAGCCCTAAACTTTGTTTATATTGCAGATATCCTTTAATATGGTTGCGTTTGATATCTTCAATTTCTGTTATTTTATATTCTGATTCTATCCAGTTAAATAGCAATGACATATTATTTTTCATTGTTTTAATTGTTCTAGCTGTGCAGTTTCTTAACTTCAAATCAAGCAAATATTCATTCAATGCTGTTTGATTTTTCATAAAAATACCCCCTAATTATGGCGTGAGGAATGTCATAATCAGAGGGAATTTGAACGTCATCACTGAGTGATTTTTTATTCAATTTTCGATGAATAGAATGAATAGTGCTTTAAAGAATGTTGATTTTACGCCATTCTTTAAATTTAAAAACTGTATAATTATTCATCCCAGTTGTGGTAAGTATTCTGAACGTCGTCGTCATCGTCCAGCAGATCCAGCAGTTTATTCATCTTCTTGATATCTTCTTCAGATGTCAGTTCTGTATATGTCTGGGGGATCATAGTTACTTCTGCACTTGCCATAGGGATGCCTGCAGCTTCCAGTGCTTCGCGAACTGCGGAGAAATCATCGGGAGCTGTTGTGATTTCATAGCTGTCTTCTTCTGCTGCAAAGTCATCTGCGCCAGCATCCAGAGCAACCATCATCAGTTCTTCTTCATCCATGTCCACTTCTTCTTTATCGATCACGATCAGACCTTTTTCATCGAACATGAAGGATACACAGCCGCTGTTACCCATATTGCCGCCGCCTTTGTTGAATGCGTTTCTTACGTTGGCTGCTGCACGGTTTCTGTTATCTGTCAGCACTTCTACGATGACAGCTACGCCGTTGGGGCCATAGCCTTCATATGTTACCATTTCGTATTCTACGCCTTCTTCGTTGCCAGCTGCTTTTTTGATGCTTCTTTCGATAGTATCGTTAGGCATGTTGTTGGCTTTACATTTTGCGATAACGTCACGCAGTTTGCCGTTTACAGCGGGGTCGGGGCCGCCGGCTTTGACTGCAACCTGGATTTCTCTGCCCAGCATTGTGAAGATTTTACCCTTCTTGGCATCGTTTTTTTCTTTTTTATGTTTGATATTTGCAAACTTAGAATGTCCTGACATTAGGAACCCTCCTCCATAAAATTTCATCAAAATATTTTATCATCATTTTCTGCAGAATTCAAGGAAAATCGAGATATAATCCCTGTTTCCCTGGAATTTCTTCCTGATTTCTATGATAAATCAGGATAGATTGCCATAAAACTGATCCAGTATATCCAGAAAAAGCTGCATGGCAGGACTTTTCCATTTATTTTTGTGATAGGCATAAATAGCGGTGAAATGGCTGTGAGGCATATCCATATCCAGTTCCTGTAAAAGTCCCTGCTCCAATTCAGTTTCTACGGCAAATTTGGGCAGATATGCCACCCCCAGATTGCTCATGACGCTTTGTTTGATGGATTCAATGCTCCAAAGTTCCAATTCCGTTCCCAAAACAATGCTTTTCTTTTTCAGATATTGATGGAACATTTTCAAATACAAGGCATTGGGGTCGTTTCGGATATGACAGATGGATTTTGTTTGTTTTTCCGTGATAAAATCCCGATCTTTTCCCTGCAGCAAGGGAGAACCTACCAGTGTCAGGGGAAAGGTTTCTATGGTTTTGGTAATAATGTTGGCAGGGTATTTACCTATATCATAATGGATGGCGATATCGACTTCTCCCCTAGTCATCTGCTCGTAGATAGCATAGCAGTTCAATACCTGAATAGCCAGGCGGACGTTAGGTGCCTGCTCTTTGAAGGTCTTTAGGACCGGCTGCAGTTGATAGGTAACCAGGGTTTCAGGAAGAGCCACTTTTAATGTGCCTCCAAGGGAATCGGTGGTGCTTTTATAATAGAGCAGGGCGTCTGCGGCTTCGATCACTTTGTCGATCAAAGGGAGGATCGTTTGTCCTTCTTCTGTTAATCCCATTTTGGTTCCATTTTTTTCAAAGATCTTTACGCCCAGTTCATTTTCCAACTGTCGAATCTGGAAGGTAATGGTGGATTGGGCGTAGTTCAGAGATTTCGCAGCATTTTGAAAGCTGCCCGTTTCCAATATTTTTTTTACAGTATAAAGATTTTTCAGTTCCATAAAAGCACCTCATTAATTCAAAAATATTGAAATAGAATATAAAATAATTCGATTTGAATAAACTGGATTGTTGAGATATAATAGCACATGAAAAGACTAAATACAAGAGAGCGATCAGAATTCAGGTGCTTTCGGAAGCTTGATAGAAAGGAAACAAAAGAATATAATGACATCAATATATCGTGTATATACACCATAAAGGGGCGGTTTTATGACATCGAAAGAGATCAAAGAATATGGTTACAGCCTTGGCTACAGTAAAGTTGGGATCACCTCTGCGGAGGGTTTCCCTGATTATGTGAAGGAAGTGGAATCTAGAGGGAATGAATTTGATATCTTTTCATTTACCACTACAAACCCCATGAAGGATGCTATGCCAAAAGCAAAAATGCCTGATGCAAAGTCCATCATTGTCCTGGTTTGGGATTATTTTCAATATGATTATCCGGAAAACCTGAAACAGATCATGGGAAAAGCGTACTTGGGCCGCTGCTACGGCCCCCAGCCCGGCAGCATCGCTTACGCAAGACTGGAACTGATGAAGGAATATTTGCAGGCAAAGGGCTATAAAGTGGATTCCAGTATCGGCTTGCCTGCCAGATGGGCGGGGGCACAGGCTGGTGTGACTACATTTGGCAGAAACAATTTCGCATATGCCGAAGGCTGTGGATCGTATATCATTCTTTCCACCATCGTCGTGGATCAGGAATTGGAATATGATACACCGACCATGGAATGTGACTGTCCACCCAATTGTCATGTGTGTATGGATGCGTGCCCCATGCAGGCGATTTATGCGCCGTTCCATCTGAATCCAAAGAAATGTATCTCTTTCAATAACTGGATGACACAGGATGGCAGAGACCCCATTTCTTCTTTTATCCCCCATGAGATCAGAGAAAAACTGGGCTGTCATATCCATGGCTGTGATATCTGTCAGGATGTATGTCCAAGAAATCAGGCAAAATTGAAAGCCCCCAAAAAAATGGATCCTTATATTGCGGAGCTGGCAAAGGATATCACATTGCCTGCTGTTTTGCATATGCCGGAAGGCTTCTATGAAAGCCGCATCAGACCTATTCTGTATAACTATATCAAGGAAACACGCTATCTCCAAAGGAATGCTGCCATTGCCATGGGCAATCTGGGGGACAAGAAATTCATTTCTGATTTAGAATTGGAATTGGAGAATCCTGATGAAATGATCCGAGAAGCAGTGGAATGGGCATTGAACAAAATAAAAGAAAAGTGTTAAGAAAGCAATGAAAAAAGAAAGCCGTTTCCTTTTGGAAACGGCTTGTTTTTATATATCTTCTTTTTCATAAGGGAAAAATTCTGTCAGGAAATTTTTCTGACGGAGGGCTTCTTCGATCTCATCCAGAATATCTTCACTTTCGGCAGAAATACGGTGGAAATGATAGCCGGAGGTGACATTCAGCAGGGGAGAGGATTTCCCGGATTTCAGATGATCCATAAAAGCCTGCACATCTCTGCGGTTTTTGATATTCAGGGGCGCGGATACCTTGCCATAAACCCGGTGATTCACCATGACATCCAGAATATAACCGCCCAGATCAACGATGGTCTTTAGTTCTTCCTCTGTACGGGCTTCATCATGGCAAACCTTGAACAGGCGTACGATTTCTTTTGGCTCATCCAGAAGATAGCCCCGAGCAGTTGCCAGAATAGAATGACCTTCTGTACGCAGCAGAGCAATATCCTGTACGATTACCTGACGGCTGACGCCCATTGCATTCCCCAGGGCACCTCCGGAAAGGGGCGTAGAGGATTCTTTCATTAGTTTTAAAATTTTTTTGCGTCGTTCTGCGCCGGTCATTCTGACTTCACCTCTATTTTCATCGATGGCAGAAGCCATCCTTCGTTTTCTTTCTATCGTATTAGGCATTCTTTCTTTATTTTAAACCACTTTTCATGCCTTTGTCAAATCATATCAGAGCAGATCAAAAGATTCCTTTCCGCAGCAGCACAGCAGCGGCACAACTGGGCAGATACAGTGTTTTTTCTGTGGAAATATCCATATTGGACAAAAGCAGTTCATATTCATCTGTGGGCAGGGGAAGGGACTGGGCTTCTGTGCCGTAATTGGCAGCGACCAAGATTTTCTGCCCGTTTTTTGGATTTACGCGCCAATAAGCCAAAATGTGGTCTTTTGTTTCAAAGGCAGGAATGAAATCGCCATAAACGAAGGTACCCACATAAGCAGGGGATTTTCGCAGGGCAGTCAGCCTGCGGTAATATTGCAGAACAGAATCTTTACGGGTTTCCTGTTCTGCGGCGTTGATTTCTTTGTAATTGGGATTCACTGCCAGCCAGGGCTTTCCTGTGGAAAAGCCAGCATGTTCCTCTGCGCTCCACTGCATGGGTGTTCTGGCGTTGTCGCGGCTGTTTTCCCAGCAGCACTGCAGGGCTTCGGCTTTGCTGCAGCCGCTGTCCAGTGCCAGCTGATACTGGTCAAGGGTACTGATATCGTTGTATTCATCGATGCTGCTTCTGTGGCAGTTGGTCATGCCCAGCTCCTGCCCCTGATAGAGAAACGGAATGCCCCGCAGCAGCAGGGAAGTGGTGGCAAGCATTTTCTTGCCGGCTTCATTTTGGGCATAGTCCGGCAGAAAGCGGCTTGCCCCTCTGGGTTCGTCATGGTTTTCAATGATATTGGCAAGAAAGCCGATGGAAAGCATTTTTTTCTGGGAGGCAAAGATGGTTTCTCTCCAACTGTCGAAAGAAATGGGCTTTGTATCATACCAGCCATGCTCCCCGCAGGTCAATTCCTGGGCACTGAAATCGAACATGGTGGAAAAATGTCCATTTTCCCCAACAAATTCCTCTAGTTCAGCGGGATGCATATTGAAAACCTCTCCAACAGTAAAGGCATCGTATTTTGCAAAGGTCTCCTGTTTCAATTCCTGTAAAAACGTGCCGATGCCCCTGGCTTGCTCGACCATCTTGCAGACTGCAACACGCCCATCGGGACCGTCGGGGGTATAAGAAGGAAAGCCGGGAACTTTCTTGATGTTGATGATGGCATCGATGCGGAAGCCTGCCAGCCCTTTTTCCAGCCACCAGTTCACCATATCATATATTTTTCGGCGCAGGGCAGGATTTTCCCAATTCAAATCGGGTTGTTCTTTGGCGAAGCTATGCAGATAGAATTTGTCTGTGCCGGGAATGGGCTCCCAGGTGCTGCCGCCGAAATAGCCACGATAATTGCTGGGGGGCTGCCCGTCTTTGCCTTTGACGAAATAGAAATAGGAAGCCTCCTCGCCATCCGGGTCGGTCAGAGCCTTTTGGAACCACTCATGCTGGTCGGAGCAATGGTTTACCACCAGATCCATGATGAGATACATACCTCTCTTTTTGGTCTCTGCCAGCAGCTCATCGAATTCCTCCATGGTGCCGAATTCCTCTGCGATGCTGTAATAATCGGAAATATCATACCCCTGATCGACAAAAGGGGATTGATAGACAGGGGACAGCCAGAGAATATCCACGCCGAGAGCCTGCAGGTAGTCCAGCTTGGAAAGGATGCCCTTCAGGTCGCCGATGCCGTCTCCGTTGGAATCACAAAAACTTTTGGGATAAATTTGATAGGCAATCTTATCATGCCACCATTTTTTGATCATAGCTATGCCCTCCTGCATATCATTTTTATTTTTGGGGTTTTTGAATCATGAGAACGTTGTTATTATACTAGGAAAAGATCAGAAAATCTTCTGTAAATATGACGAAATAAGGGTATTTTTTTCCAAACCGACTGCTCAATTTGTAAAGAAAAGACAGACAGAATGAAGTTGTGTATGTGAATCATTTGCATACGAAGTGTGTTTCTGTGATGGAAAAGTGTTTCTGAAAAAAAGACAAAATCTATTGACAAGTGGAATTTTCGTGTTAAAATCTTAATATCACTTGTGAAAGACATTTGTATTTATGATAATACTGATACCTATGGAGGAGAAAAAATATGGAGCAGATCGTTAGAAAAATCGCCCTTCTGGGCATGGGCACAGTTGGCGGCGGTGTATATAAGATTATCGAAAATCAGAAGGATGAAATGCCTTTCAAGATCGGCGCAAAGCTGGAAGTGGCAAAGGTTTTGGTACGCAATAAGGCGAAATATGCCGATGCTGTCCCTGCGGAAAAGCTGACAGATCAATTTGAAGATGTGATCAATGACGACAGTATCGATATTGTTGTAGAAGTGATGGGCGGCATCGAACCTGCCCGTACCTATATTACAGAAGCACTGAAAAAAGGCAAGCATGTTGTGACAGCAAATAAAGACCTGATGGCGATGCATGGTCATGAATTGCTGGATATTGCGGCGGCAAATCAATGTGACCTGCTGTTTGAAGCAGCTGTTGCCGGCGGTATCCCCATCATCCGTCCTTTGAAACAGTGCCTGGCGGGCAACAACATTACAGAAATTATGGGTATCATCAATGGTACCACAAACTTTATCCTGACAAAAATGAAAGAAGAGGGTATGGACTTCAAAGAAGCCCTGCAGCTGGCAACAGACTTGGGCTATGCGGAAGCAGACCCGACAGCAGATATCGAAGGTTACGATGCAGGCCGTAAGATCGCCATCATGGCGTCTATCGCTTTCCACACACCTGTGACTTTTAATGATGTTTTTACAGAAGGTATCACAAAGATCACAGCAAAGGATATGCGTTATGCAAAGGAATTGGGCTGCACCATCAAGTTGCTGGGGATCGCAAAGAATACAGAAAATGGTATTGAAGTAAAGGTACATCCTACTTTGATCCCCGAACATCATCCTCTGGCAGCGGTAAATGATGCATTCAATGCGGTATTTGTCCATGGTGATGCGGTGGATGATACCATGTTCTATGGCCGCGGCGCAGGTGCCCTGCCCACAGGCAGTGCTGTTGTGGGCGATATCATGGATGTGGCAAGAAATATGCTGTTCCACTGCAATGGCCGTATCGGCTGCAGCTGCTACAAAGAACTGCCTATCAAAAAAATCGGCGATACAAAGAGCAGCTACTATATTCGCATGAATCTGGAAGACAGGGCTGGAACCTTAGCATCCATGGCCAGTGTATTTGCAAGCAACAGCGTAAGCATTTCCATTCTGCTGCAGAAAGCAACCATAGGTGATACAGCAGAAATCGTTATCGTTACCCATGAAGTAGAAGAAAAGAGATTCAGAGATGCCATGACAGTTCTTTCCTCCATGTCTATGGTGAAAGAAATTTGTTCCATCATCCGTGTATATCAGTTGGGTAATGCATGATAAATCAGGCAGAATTAGAGCAAGGGTAGAAATATCCTTGCTTTTTTATTGGGAATTTGTTAAGAATGTAGAATGGCATTTATCGTGAAGGGGTGGTATGATATACGATGAAGAAAAAGGGGGAAAAGTGACATGAAATATTTTACCAAAGAATGGTATGCATCCTGCGGTGTCGTAGGGTATCATTTGAATATGCAGGTATCCAAAAACGCAGAAACATTTTCTGAAGAATATTATCATGATCTGTATCTGCGTCGTCGCCGTGCTTTTGTAAAAGAAAGAAAGGAAGAAGCAGAAAAAAATCATGTTTCTTTTGATAAGGCGGCAACAGAGGCTGAATTCCAGTCTACCCATGAAAATATGGTAAGATCCATGCAGGAAAGACTGCCGAAGGAAATTCTGGAACAGGTGGCAGATGTGCGTGTATTGGCATTGGATATTGCCACAAAAGAAGTCAGACAGCAGCTGAAGGAAATCTGTGAAGAAAACCAGAAACAGATGGATGCAGTGGTGAAGGAATATTGGGAAACCTATTGTCCTACCGTGAAAGAAGCTGTTGGGGAAGAAATTCAGAAGGAATTCAATTTCCATGACAGCCGTATCACAGCTGTGGAAATGAAGGATAACCGTCTGACATTCAAAATGGAGCCTTGTTTTTCTGATGTGAAAAAAGTGATTTTCAAAAACTACAAGATTTTGGAACAGGATGGCTATATGCTGGGGGCTGACTGGCTCTATCAGGAAGTGCATCCCGCGGAAGGCGGCAATGAATATCACGGTCTGCTGTGGAAAAGCAACGGCAAACCCGGTTACTTAACGATTTTCGCAGAAGAGATCGAATTTATCAGATAAAAAGAAAAGAGTCCGAGAGGACTCTTTTTTGCGTCTGTATGGAATAGATTAGAATTTCAGACCATCGTTCATCACGAATGCAATCATTTCCATATCTTCGTCTGTGTTGTTTTCCATGGAGTGCCACTGACCTACTTCGATGGTGCAGACATCGCCGGGGTGCACTTCTGTTTTTGTACCGTCGTTATCTACGAAAGTGCCTACTCCCTTCAGGATGTAGTAGGGTTCTGTATTGCCCACATGCTGATGCCAGCCGATGCTGCTGTGGGGTTTTACGATGACACGGGCAAACATGGTGCCGTGGCCCATCAGGTCAGCGCCTTCCAGGATATGGTGGATTTCTACGCTGCCTTTGCCGTCTCTCAGGCCTTCTACTGTAACAACTCTTTCTTTTTTGATCATGGTTTATTCTCCTCTCTTTGATGAAAACTCTCGGCACTGGTCACACCTGCCAGATCGAAGGCAGGGGTATATTCCGATGTTGCCGAGGAACGTTTCTGCATAAATCCGTTTTTCAGACCAATTTCGAAGAAATGGTCTACAACTTTATCATATTCAAAGGTGGTCAGTCTGCGGGAAAGGGCTTTGTATTCCTTTGCCCTGTGCATGGGGGTATACTGGCTCATCAAAGAAACGTAAGCGTTTTCGCCTATGTTTTCCCGAATCCAATCCAGCACCTGAAAACTATCCCGATATTGCCCGGGCAATACCAGATGGCGAATGATGATGCCCTTCTGCAGGATGCCAGCTTTGTCGAAGATATCTTCGCCTGTCTGTCGGCGCATTTCCAGAATGGCCTGGGCTGCCGTCTCCCTGTAATGGGGTGCTTTGGAATATTCCTGCCCCAAATCATTGTTCCAATATTTGAAATCCGGCAGGTAAACATCCACCAGCCCCTCCAGCTGTTTCAGCCCTTCCAAAGATTCGTAGCCGTTGGAATTGTAGACCACAGGAATAGATAAGCCTGCGTTCTTTGCCAGCTCCAATGCTTTTGCAACCTGCGGGATGAACTGCACTGCCGAAACCAGATTGATATTATGGAAGCCCCGTTCCTGCTGTTCCAGAAAGATTTCTGCCAGACGTTCTACGGTGATCTCCTGCCCAAAGCCGTCCTGGCTGATATCGTGATTCTGGCAGAAGACACAGCCCAGATTGCAATGGCTGAAAAACACGGTTCCCGAGCCTTTCGTGCCGCTGATGGGCGGTTCCTCCCAATGGTGGGCGCTGACCAGTGCCACCTTTGGCAGATAGGGGGCACGGCACCAGCCTGTTTTGCCTGCGGTGCGGTCAACACCGCAGTTTCTGGGGCAGACACGACACTGAGACAAAGCCGTTTTCATTTTTTTCATATTTCAAACACCTCTGTCTTTCTATTTGTGATTGTATCATATCAGGCGGAGGAAAGACAACCGTTTCTCATACTTTTGCAGGGGCAGGACAATTGCCTTTGCCAGCTCTGCCATTGATTCCCCTTTGCTTTTTCGACAAAAGGATGATATCCTATGAACTGTAAACGAAAGAGAGAAACAGAAAGGTGAGGGGAAGAAAAATGAGAGAATATCATGCAGCGATGCGGGAAGAAAAAGTTCTGTGCAAAGTAGTCTGCAATGGCTGCGGTAGGGAGATCCCCTTGGACACAGTGGATTATTTCCACGGAGAAAAAACATGGGGATATTTTTCCAATCAGGACGGCAGACAGGATTGCTTTGACCTTTGTGAGGACTGCTATCAGAAACTGACGGAAAGCTTTGCCGTAAAAATGGAAAAATAATGGAGAATAGGCGTGCGGAATGCACGCTTTTTTAATGAAAAAAAGACCCCGGCGATTGCCGGGGAAAATTATGGGTGGATGAAAGGGTAACGGTTTTTAGAAAATCATCTGCAGTTGCATCGGTTGCGATCTTTGTCCCTGTCACAGTCTCTGTCGCGGTCTCTGTTTCTGTCACAGTCTCCGTCGCGATCTCTGTTTCTGTCACAGTCTCTGTCGCGATCTCTGTTTCTGTCACAGTCTCTGTCGCGGTCTCTGTCCCTGTCGCAGTCTCTGTCGCGGTCTCTGTTTCTGTCACAGTCTCTGTCACGATCTCTGTCCCTGTCACAGTCTCTGTCACGGTCTCTGTCTCTGTCACAGTCTCTGAAATCACAGTCAGGGGAACCGAAGATGGGACCGAAACCACAGCAGGAGCGAGGTTCAGCCGTAGGAGAGAACAGATCCAGAGGGAAACGGATATCTTCGAACCCTTCACAAGGATCGCAGTTTGTTGCCAGAGAAGAACAGCGTTCGGGCACGCATCTGCCAAGAGAATTTACTACCATATTTACGGTACGGAACAATTTTACGATGGTGAACAGACCGATGGTCACGTTGACAGCGATAGGTGCGCCCAAGGCGGCATCGCCGTTGTTCCGTCCGGAATTGCAGGAATCACAGCCGCAATTGCAGCTGCAGGGGTTGCAGGAAGGATGACGCAGTTCTGCTGCCAGGGCGATAGCTTTGCCTTCGGCGATGACGAAAGGCCCGCCGTTGGAAGTGCCATTGTGGAACTGGTCTGTCACAGTGGTCACATTGGCTTCAGTGGAGCCAAACAGAGTTACCCGCAGATGGTACGTGTTCGTGGCATCGATGCAGCCGATGAAAGCACCATCAGCCCGTCTGAATTCCAAGGTATAGTTGAATACATATTTCAGTTCCAGATCCCAGCAGCCTCTCTGCAGGGGATTGGGTTTCTTCCGCAGGATCTCGATACGTTCCAGCTCCAGATCGCGGATGGTGACATCAGCGGCATTGCAGGGCGGAACGATGATATCCCCTTCGCACAGCATATCGTTGCAGCTGGGGTTGCTGCTTCTTGCCGCTCGGGCAGGCCCCAGAATGTCGCTGTTCAGGCATTTCTGGATACGGCACTGGTCGAAGATCTTCTGGGCGATGATACAGGTCTCTTCTCCTCGCTCTCTGTTGTTGTCACGATCGTTGTTGCAGTTGTTGCTGCCGCAGAAGCAGCAGTTTCTTGCGCTCAGATCTGCTTTGCAGTCAAATTCAAAAGCTCCCATAAGACAGCCTCCTTTAAATGGTTTGTGTTCTTTTATATAGTATGTGACAAGGTCAAATGGGTGACAGCCACACCGGCGCGTAACTGAGATCAGGTTTTTCGTCAGAGGGCAGCAAAGCTTTCTTTCCCAAAGCCTTCAACTTGTATTTCGGAGGAAACAGTGTTATACTTAAATCCATGAATGATGTTATTTCCACAAGAGAGGGACACAGAATGAAACGATTGATGGATACCCATACCCACTCCGTTGCCAGCGGACATGCTTACAGCACAGTGGATGAAAACTTAAGATGGGCAGCGGAAAAGGGGATGGAATTGGTGGCTCTGACAGACCATGCCCCTGCCATGAAGGATACGACAAGCCATGCTTATTTTGCCAATCTCCATGTTTTGCCGAAGGAGCTCCACGGGGTGCGCCTGCTGCGGGGCATTGAATTGAATATCCTTGATTTTGAGGGAACGGTGGATATGGACGAAGCAGTTCTTTCCCGTTTGGATCTGGCCATTGCCAGCCTGCACATGCCCTGCATCAAACCGGGCAGCAGGGCGGAAAACACCAGAGCTTTTCTGAAAGTCATGGAAAATCCCTATGTGGATATCATCGGTCACCCCGGTGACCCTCGCTATGATGTGGATTATCAGGAAGTGTTCCGCATAGCAAAGGAAACGGGGACGATCCTGGAGGTCAATAATGCATCCCTGACCCCCGGTGGTTTCCGGGATGGCAGCAGGGAAAATATCAAAGAGCTCCTGCTGATGAGCATGGAAGCAGGTCAGCCTGTGGTGCTGGGCAGCGATGCTCATTTTTATACCGGCATCGGCGATTTTTCCTATGCAGAAACGTTGCTGCAGGAAGTGGATTTCCCGGAAGAACTGATCCTGAATACCGATCCTGCAAAATTCCTTGCCAGCCTGAAACGCAAAAAAATAAAATTATTTGAACCATAGAACGTGAAAAAAAGCCTTTACTTTAACACTTTAGTATGTTAATATAAAATGAGAATTTTAAGGAGAAGGTGGCGTTCCAAGATGAATAAAAAGATCAAAACCGAATTGACCGATAAATTGTTCGAGTGCATCCTCAGCATGGAAACCGTTGATGAGTGCTATCAGCTCTTTGAAGACCTTTGTACTGTCAATGAGATCCAGGCGATTGCCCAGAGAATGGAAGTTGCGGCAATGTTGGATGCAAAGCGTACGTATGTGGAAATTGCGGAAAAAACAGGCGCATCCACAGCGACCATCAGCCGTGTCAACCGCTGCCTGCATTATGGTACAGATGGTTACAAGCTGGCGATCGATCGTGTGAAAGCAAAAAGGGAAAAAGAAGAAAAGGAATAATCTTTTTGATGGATGTTTGAAAGAGATTATAAGGGCTGATTTGGTGAAAGGATTTCGCCAAGTCAGCCTTTCTTGTGTTTTTTCAGAGGCAAGCGAAGGGGTTTGATTTTCCGATAACGCATAAGCAGTTCTGTGGGAATCTGGAATATTGCCTCTGCAGAAAGGAATCATAAAAAGAACAGGAGTAAGAATCATGATTGGATTTGAACAACTTAATGATATGCAGAAAAAAGCTGTCCTGCAGACGGAAGGCCCTGTGCTGATCCTGGCTGGTGCGGGCAGCGGCAAGACGGGCGCGCTGACGGTGCGTATCGCCCATTTGCTGGAAACAGGCGTAAAGCCTTGGAATATCCTTGCCATCACCTTTACCAATAAGGCGGCAAAGGAAATGAAGGAACGTGTGGAAAAGCTGGTGGGCGATGGCGCAAGGGATATGTGGATCAGCACCTTCCACTCCACCTGTGTGCGTATCCTCCGCAGAGAGATCCACCATTTGGATTATGAAAATCAGTTTTCTATCTACGATGCAGAAGATCAGGAAAAGATCATGCGGGAAGCTTTTAAGAGACTGAATATGAGCACCACAGATAAGTCCTTTTCTGTAAAAGGGGCTATGGCTGTCATCAGCCATTTGAAGGAAGAAATGACAAGCTGGGAAGAGTATAGCCAGAAAGTGGACAGAAACGACCTGAAAGCAGTCCGCATTGCCAAGGTGTATCAGACTTATCAGAAAATGCTGAAGGAAAATAATGCTTTGGACTTCGATGATTTGATCTATAAAACCGTACTTCTGTTCCGTCAGTTCCCTGAAGTTCTGGAAAAATATCAGGATCGCTTCCGCTATATCATGGTGGACGAATATCAGGATACCAATACCAGTCAGTATGAGCTGGTGGCGATGCTGGCGGCAAAATATAAAAACCTTTGCGTAGTAGGGGACGATGACCAGAGCATTTATGGCTGGCGTGGTGCAAATATCCGCAATATCCTGGATTTTGAAAAGGATTTCCCTGATACCGTTGTCATCAAGCTGGAACAGAATTACCGTTCTACTAAGAAAATCCTGGAGGCGGCCAATGCCGTGATCCATCATAATCAGACCAGAAAAGATAAGACCCTCTGGACAGAAAATGACAGCGGCAGCATCTTACATATTTATAAAGCAGATAATGAATATGACGAATGCCGTTTTGTGGCAGAAAAGATTCAGGAATTGGAAAAGGCAGGAAAGACCAGAAATCAGATGGCTGTTCTCTATCGTACTAACGCCCAGTCCCGTGCTGTGGAGGATATGATGGTGCGAAAGGGCATCCCCTATCGCCTTTTTGGCGGTGTGCGTTTCTATGAAAGAAAGGAAATCAGAGATATCCTTTCCTATCTGAAGGTGCTGGCAAACCCTGCGGATACCATCGCCCTGCGCCGCATCATCAACGTGCCCAAGCGGGGTATTGGCGAAACTTCCTTGGATAAACTGGCAACCTTTGCTGATGAAAATGGTCTGTCTCTCTATGGGGCACTGAGCCATTTGGACGAGATCACTTCTCTGAAAACAAGAGTTGCGAAATTCAAGGACTTCTATGAGCTGTTTGAACATCTGAGAGAAGATGCGGAAGGTCTTTCTGTGGCGGAACTGCTGGATGCTGTGGTAAAACGTACAGGCTATCTGCAGATTTTGATGGAAGAGGGCACAGATGAAGCCCTGAACCGTATCCAGAATATCGATGAATTTGTGAATAAAGCCGCAGAATATGATAAAGCTAACCCCGAAGGCAATCTGGAAGGCTTTTTGGAAGAGGTTGCCTTGGTGGCAGATATCGACAGCTATGAAGAGGGCGAAGAAGCCGTTGCCCTGATGACTTTGCACAGCGCCAAGGGGCTGGAATTCCCTTATGTGTTCATCATTGGCATGGAAGAGGGTATTTTCCCCGGCTATCGTGCAGTGATGTACGGCGGAGAAAAGGAAATCGAAGAGGAACGCCGCCTTTGTTATGTGGGCATTACCCGTGCCAAGGAAGAACTGTTTATGACTCATGCGAAAAACCGCATGCAGCATGGCATCACCCAGTATAATCCCCCTTCCCGTTTCTTGAAGGAGATTCCTGCGGACTTGGTGGATATGCCTACCCGTCAGGTTTCCGAAATGGCGAAGCGGTATGATATGATGGCACAATCCAAGCTGCAGCCGCCCATGGGCAGAAAAAATGTCACTCTCCCTACAGCGAGATTTGGCATGAAAAAGGAAATGCCTGCTCCCAAGGATTTTAAGCTGGACTATGGTGTTGGGGATAAGGTGCGTGCGCCTAAGTATGGCATCGGAACAGTAGTTTCTATCAACAATGGCGGTGCGGATTTTGAAGTTGAGGTTTCCTTTGGTGCCAAGGGTACAAAGAAATTTATGGCTAGACTTTCTAAGCTGATTAAAGTAAGCGAATGAGTTGAGAAAACGAAAACGGAGATGTCAAATCTATAGAGAGATTTCCGAATACGATAAACAAGAGAAGGGGCAGGAGCAATTTATGACAGACAGAATGAAGGCTTTGGTAGAGCAGCTCAACGAAGCTTCCAAAGCATATTATCAGGAAGACAGAGAGATTTTGTCCAATCAGGAATATGATGCCCTCTATGATGAATTGGTGGCGTTGGAGGAAAAAACAGGCACTGTTTTAGCCAACAGCCCCACCCAAAAAGTGGGCTATACCGTTCTGAGCAATCTGGTGAAGGTGCGCCACGAAAGCCCCATCCTTTCTTTGGATAAGACAAAGGAAACGGCGAAGCTGGCAAGCTTTCTTCTGGATAAGGAAGGCATCCTTTCCTGGAAGCTGGATGGTTTGACTATCGTTTTGAAATATAACAATGGCACGCTGGAACAGGCCATCACCCGCGGCAATGGGGAAATAGGCGAGGATGTGACCCACAATGCCCGTGTGTTCAGCAATCTGCCCTTGTCCATCCCTTTCAAGGGAGAATTGGTGCTGCGGGGGGAAGGTGTTATTCCTTACAGCGAATTTTACCGCATTAATGAAGAACTGGGGGAGGAAGAGCAGTATAAAAACCCCCGCAACCTCTGCAGCGGTACCGTGCGACAGTTAAACAGCGAAATTGCCGCAAAAAGAAACGTCAAATTTATTGCTTTTACACTGGTGAGTGCGGAAGGAGAAGAGATTTCCGACAGCAAAGCGGCAAATATGGACTGGCTGGCAAAAATGGGCTTTGACGTGGTGGAGCATGTGATGGTCACAGCAGAAACTGTGGCGGCGGAAGTGGAAAATTTCCGCAATAAAATCGAAGAAAACGATATTGCCTCCGATGGCTTGGTTCTGACCTTCGACAGTATTTCCTACAGCCAAAGCCTTGGCAGGACATCCAAATTTCCAAAGGATTCCATCGCCTTTAAATGGGCAGATGAAATGGCGGAAACCACCCTCCGAGCAATCGAATGGAATACATCCCGTACAGGGCTGATGAACCCTGTGGCGATTTTTGACCCTGTGGAGTTGGAAGGCTCTACGGTGAGCCGTGCCAGTGTCCATAATGTGAGCATTTTGAAGGAATTGAAGCTGAGCATTGGGGATACCATTAAAGTCTATAAAGCGAATATGATCATCCCTCAGATTGCGGAAAATTTGACGGGAAAGGTTTCCACTGCGGAAATCCCCAAGGCATGTTTTGTCTGCGGCGGGGAAACGGAACTGCGAAAGCTGCGGGACGGGGAAGCCCTTTACTGCACCAACCCTAACTGTTCCGCCCAGCGGATACAGGCTTTGAGCCATTTTGTTTCCCGGGATGCCATGAATATGGAAGGGCTTTCCGAGGAGACTCTGAAAAAATTCCTGGAAAAGGGCTTTGTGGAAAACTACCCCGATTTGTTCCGTCTGGAGCAATACAAAGAGGAAATTTGTGAAATGGAAGGCTTTGGAGCCAAATCCTACAGCAATCTGATTGCCTCTATCGAAAAGGCGAAGGATGTGGAATTGCCCAATTTCATCTATGCTTTGGGCATCAACCATGTGGGCCTGCGAAACGCAAAGCTGCTCTGCGCCCATTGCGGATATGATCTGGAAAAAATCAAAGCAGCGACCCAGGAAGAACTGGTGGAGGTGGAAGGCTTTGGCGAGATCATCGCCCACAGCATCAGCACCTATTTCCAACAGGAGGAACATTTGCGTCTGATGGAGGATGCCCTGCAGTATCTGCGGATCAGGCAGCCGGAAAAAGCGGAAGAGGGAGCAGAAAGCCCTCTGGCTGGTTTGACTTTCGTTGTGACGGGGGACTTGGAGCAGTTCGCCAACCGCAAGGAATTGCAGGCCCTGATCGAAAAGGGCGGCGGCAAGGTGACGGGAAGTGTCACAAAGAAAACCAATTTCCTCATCAATAATGATATCCATTCTGCATCCTCCAAAAATAAAAAGGCAGCGGAACTGGGCATCCCCATTTTGAGCGAACAGGATTTTATCGATAGATTTATGAAATAAATGGAAATAGCGGAGAAAATTCCGAAAGAACAGAAAACCGAGTGTCTGTCTGCAGAAACATTCGGTTTTTCTTTTCTTTTGGGAATATATACGTGGGTGAAGCATTGCAAATGGGTCTCATCATCAGCAGAAGAGACAATTTCTTTCTGCTTTTTTGGTGATTAAATCTATAGATTTTTTCTATTTGTTTTGATATACTTTTGAAAGATATAAAAAAATTAATGGCAGCGATAAGTTTTTTGATTTGCTGCTTTCTTGTGCGGTTTTTCTGTGGCACGAGAATAGGAGGGAAAGTCATGAATTTGAACCAGCTGTATTATTTTAAAACTCTGGCAGAGTTGGAGCATTATACCAAAGCGGCGGAAAAGCTGAATATTTCTCAGCCCACCCTGAGCCATTCTATTTCTTCCATGGAAAAGGAGCTAGGGGCAAACCTTTTTGAAAAACAGGGCAGAAACGTGGTTCTGACCAAATATGGCAGGATCTATATGTTCTATGTGGAAAATGCCCTGACCCAGCTGGAATTGGGCAAAAACCAGATCGAACGGCTGGTTTCCGAAGGGGGCGGCCATGTGGGTCTGGCTTATATGACATCCGTTGGTACCAACTTTGTACCCGATCTGATCGCCGGTTTTTTGGATGATCCTCAGAATAAAAATATCTCCTTCTCCTGCTATGAAGGCAATACGAAAACATTGCTGTATAATTTGAAACGAGAAAAATATGACCTGATTTTTTGTTCTATGGTGGAAGCAGAAAGCGATGTGGAATTCATCCCCGTATATGAACAGAGCCTTGTGGTGATCATGCCCAAAGGGCATCCTCTGGAAAGCAAGAAAAAGGTAACGATACAGGATATCTGCCCTTATCCTTTGGTTTCCTACACAAAGGAAAGCGGTATGCGCCGCATCATCGACGATATGTTTACAAAGGCGCAGATAATGCCCAATATCCTCTGCCAGTTTGAGGACGTCAATTCAATGGCAGGTCTGGTTGCGGCAAATCAGGGCATTGCCATCGTAACGGACAGCCCTGCCCTGGATAATTACCATGTGACGAAGCTGGAATTGGATACCCCTTATTCCCGCCGTATGGTTTACCTGGCCTATGTGCTGAATCGGTATCTGCCCCCTGCGGTGGAAAAATTTAAGGATTACACGATCCAGCGGACAAAAGAAAAAAGATAAAGAAAGGGTAATTCAAAATGTTACAGGATTTGGAATATGGCAGATTGGAAAACGAATATCGTATCGTGGAACCCACTGCCGATGCGAAAGTCGTTTGTGCCAATGGAAATAAATTGCTGGTGAAAAGAGCATCAGATGATACACTGACACTGCCCACCTATCAGCAGGTGATGACATGGGCAGAAGAAAATCATTGGCAACACTGGTATGAAAAGAAAGTGCAGTATGTATTTCGCATGCAGGAAGAAGATTATTTTATCTGGATGGGCGAAGCGGGAGAAAGCGGCGACTCCGAATATGGGTTTGAAGCAGCCGCAAGCCTACGGCAGATGGTTTCTAAAAATGTCTGCTATGCCATGATGACGGCATGGCATCTCTTCGACTGGTATCGCAGCAATCGTTTCTGCGGCAGATGCGGTGCAAAGACCCAGCATGATGAAAAGGAACGCATGATGCGCTGTCCGGAATGCAATAACATGATCTTCCCGAAGATCGCACCTTCTGTGATTGTTGGTGTGATCCATGGGGATAAGCTGCTCCTGAGCAAATATGCCAACCGCAGCTATACCCGCTATGGTATGATCGCCGGCTTTACAGAAATCGGTGAAACGGTGGAGGAGACCGTTGCCCGGGAAGTCATGGAAGAAGTTGGACTGAAAGTAAAGAATATCCGTTATTATAAGACACAGCCCTGGGGCGTGACAGGCGGACTGCTGTTGGGCTATTATTGCGATCTGGATGGGGAGGATGATACCATCACATTGGATCGGGAAGAACTGGCCATGGCAGAATGGTTCCCCAGAAATGACCTGCCTGCCCATGATGACGGCATCAGCCTGACCCGTGAAATGATCCGGGTATTTGAAGAGGGCAGAGAACCGAAATAACTACATAGAATGAAGATAACAGCCTCCGAAGTTTTTTCGGAGGTTATTTTTTATTCTTTTTACGAAAGAATTTCATTTTTGTTCCCTATGTTACAGAATCGTCAAGGAACTGAAATATTTAAGTAATTATTTCATAATATTTACGAATATATTACAAAATATGAAAAACTATTGTCAAAATAGTTAGCTGATGTTAATATGGCCTTGCAAACAGCTGATTGCACAAAAGAGACAAGAATGAGATGAAAAGAAAATCGTAAAAGGAGGAAGCACCATGAAAAGAGTATTTTCTATGGTATTGGCTGGGGTAATAGCCGTTTCCGCAATGCCTGTAACAGCATTTGCAAAGGATAATGTTACGGCTACAGCCAAGATTGTTGGCATGCTGGAGGTAACAAAGGCAGAAGTAGAAGCCAACAACAGTATCATCAACGAAGTTTTGGGCAGTGTTCCAGAACTGCAGATCAAGGTACAGGATGTAACATACAAACACACAGGCACAGGGGTAGCGCCTGAGGAAGTAGATGTTACAGTATCTCTGGACAATGCAAAATTCTTGGACGATCAGGATTTGGAGAGCCTGATTTCCGTTAGAGATGATGACAACACATGGGTCATCGAAGGCGGTGAAAGCAAAAAAGCAAGACTGGAAGTTTCCGTAGACGAAAATGATGCAGATGAAAACGAAGTTACATATACATTCAATGGTAACTTCGAAAAGGACGACGTTATCGTGATCGATCTGTATTCCGTTATGGAAAAGACCGGCGAAGGCAGATCTGCTACAGTTTCCGTAGAATCTGAAATGGTAAATGTGGATGATCTGACATATGTGTCCGTTATGAGCAAAGGTCTGAAGGCTTCCGTTAAAAAAGTAGAAACGGTTGCGATTGAGGAAGTTGCTGAAATTTCTTCCAAGGGCCTGAAGATCGAAGCAGCGGTAGGGAATCTGCCCAGCGAATTGACATTGAAGCTTTCCAAAGGCTTTGAATTTTTGAACAGCTGCAATGGCCTGAAAGGGGATGGCTACAGCATCACAAAGAAAAGTGATACAGAATTGACTGTAGCTGTAGAAGAAGGCCGTTCTGAAATCAACATCAAAGGTGTAGACGGCATCAACAATGGTCAGGGTATCCTGATCGAAGCAACAACAGCAAAAGTTGATGATATCGCTTCCATCAAAGTTTCTGCAAAGAATTTTGATTCCGCAAGCATTGATGTCCTGAAAGTTGTAGATTATTCTGTAGGGATGACAATTGACGAAGATGAAGATGTTCCTGTGATCTACAGTGGTGTAGGCGTGGATAACTATGGTCTGACAGATGATTCCGACCACATGTCTCTGGAAGTTACTGTACAGGAATCCTTCCCCGGTGCATGGAACATGAAAAAGGCATTTTCTTTCAAACTGCCTGAAGGCGTATATGTAGCGGAAAAAACAAGCAATGGCAGTAATGGTGTTGAAGTAACAGAAGCAGAAGGCCTGTATATCGGCGGCAAGGAAGCATCTGCTGAGGACGTGGAAGCAAAATTCCTGAAAGCATATCAGGATGGCGACTATGTGGAATTCGAGTTCAAGAGAAGAACCTTCGACGATGTGAATACAACAACACAGAGCGAACCTGCGAAGCTGACATTCACACTGGCACTGGTGGCAGACCCTACATTCGAGGGCGAAGTTGACCTGACACTGACAGGCGATGATATCGACGAACAGACAGTAACCATCGCAGAATTTGCGAAGCCCTACGAAGTAAAAGCGGAACAGAATGACCTGAAGATCGACTACCGCTATACAAAAATTCCTACATCTATCACTGTAACAGAAGCGGAAGCAGGTCTGTGGAAAGAAAAAGAAGCTGTATTTGCCCTGAATATTGAAAAAGGCGATGTGATCCAGTTTGAAAAGGATGCAGCATTTACAGTAAATAAAGAATCTGAAATGACACTGAACGATTCTACCAATAAGAAAAACGGTACACTGGCATTCCAGGTAAAAGAATCTTCTGATGAAGAAGCGGCAGTGGTAACTATTTCTGATATGGAATTGTATCTGTCCAGAGATATCCCTGCTGGTTTCTATGATCTGCTGCTGACAACATCCATGGAACAGGGTTCTGATATGGATGTATCCTTCAGCGGCAAAGGCTCCGGTGTTGGCTATCTGGATACAGTCCTGTTTGGCGGTGTAGAAAAGGATGATTATACTGTAGGCGACGTTTCTGATTATGATAATGTTGTGAAAGAAGGTTTCATCAATATCGTAACAGGCGGCAGAGATGAATATGGTTTCACAACAAAGGTTGTGGTTCCTGTTGGCGAAAATTACATCCTTTCCGGTGAAAACAAGATCGAGCTGGATGTTCCCGCATATATCAATGATGCAGGCTACACAATGCTCCCTGTAAGAGCAGTGGCAAATGCCCTGGGTATCGATAAGAATGCAGTCCTGTGGGATCAGCCTACCAGAACAGTAACGATCATGTATGGTCAGCGTATCATCACAATGACATACGGCCAGAAAGTGATCTATGTAAACGGTTCCGCACTGCCCGCATCTTCTGCAGTGGAGATCAAAGACGGCAGAACCTTCCTGCCTATGAGAGACCTGGCAACAGCCCTGGGCGTGCTGGATATCCAGTGGGATTCTGTAAACAGAACAGCAACTCTGAACGGTAATCAGTAAATAGTTTTTTCTAAATTCCTTTCTTTTTCAATAAACATAGAATCAATAGGGGCTCCCAATGGAGCCCTTTTTTCTTTCAAAAGAAAAACCCCCGAATTCCTTCGGGGGATATTTTTATATCTATGTATTGATTATTTATCGTCGTATTCTGCATCCAGCTGCGTCAGGAATTCATCTGCACAGTCGCTCTTTGCATAAGTCTGCGCGGCAGTGGGGAATGTGCCTGCTTTTACTTCTGCATCGTATTCCATGAAGGCGTTTTTCATTTCTTCACCGATGTTCGCGTAACGTTTTACGAATTTAGGCACAAATTCGCCGGACATGCCCAGCATATCCTGATATACCAGAACCTGACCATCGCAGCCGGCACTTGCACCGATACCGATGGTGATCATGTTTGTTTTCTTTGTAATGAGTGCAGCCAGTTTGGGAGGTACACATTCCAGAACGACCATGAATGCGCCTGCAGCTTCTACTGCCAGAGCATCTTCCAGCACACGGCGTGCGTTGTCTTCGCCCTTGCCCTGTACCTTGAAGCCGCCCATAGCGTTTACGGACTGGGGTGTCATGCCGATGTGAGCGCAAACGGGGATACCGGATGCTGTGATGGCTTTGATCTGTTCACATACGCTCTTGCCGCCTTCCAGTTTTACTGCGTTGCCGCCGCCTTCTTTCATCAGTCTGCCTGCGTTTGCAACGGCCTGTTCTACAGATACCTGATAGCTCATAAAGGGCATATCCAGAATAACAAATGCATTTTCGCAGGCTCTGCATACGCTGCGGCCATACATGATCATTTCTTCCATGGTAACGGGCAGTGTATCGGAATAGCCCTGCATAGTCATGCCCAGGCTGTCGCCAACCAGAATTGTATTGATGCCAGCGGCATCTACCAGTTTTGCTGTGGAATAATCGTAACAGGTCAGCTGGGAAATTTTTTCACCATTTGCTTTCATTGCCATCAGAGTAGCGATTGTGTTCTTTTTCAATTCTCATTACCTTCTTTCAAAATCTTTTCCATGTACGTGTAATCAGTTTCCGGATGCTTTGCCTGGGCTGTTTCCATGAGTTTTTGGGAAACGGCGCGATACAGTTCTCGTTCCTTCTCGCTGGGGAAGCAGGAAAGGTGTTTTTCAACGGTTTTCGTGTCGCAGCGTTCTATAGGGCCCGTCAATGCACCAATGGGGCCATCCTGCAGGATATGCTCCGTGTTGCTGCGGATGAGGGGCGTCAGTGCCTGCAGGGCAAGCTCTTTGGAAAATCCGCAGGTCTCCAGTAATTCCAGGCTCTCATGCACCAGCGCGCATACAAGATTGCTGGAAATGGCACAGGCAGCGTGGTAGCGTGTCTTTGTCCCGGTAGGGATCACCTGTACGGTGGGACCCAATGTGCTGAGTATGGTCTGCCAGGTTGAAAGATGCGGCCCATTGCCTTCGATGCAAAAAAAAGCACCCGGCAATTCCCGATACGTTTCCAGCTTACTGCTGACAGGGAAAAGCGGATGGATAGAATAACCATGTGCGCCAAACAGGCTGATATCTGGAAAAGCCTCTTCAGCGGTCATAGCGCCACTGCAATGACATATTTGTTTTCCTGAGATCCCATGACACTTCAGTTCATCATAGACCGAAGTAATCGTTCCGTCTGGAACAGTCAAAAAGAGCGCATCACTGTCTTTGATCAGTTTGTCCAACCCGTCGTAAAAACGGGAATTTGTAAATTGCGCTGCCTGCTGTGCTGATTCTTGGTGCCGGCTATAATACCCGGTCACTTGAATGCCTCCTTCAGCAAAGAACTTCCCTAAAGAGAATCCAACTTTGCCTGCTCCAATAAATCCGATCTTCATGTAATCACCTTCTTTTGAGCGGTCAGGTGATGTGGTCTTTTTCGTTCCGTGGGAACTCGAATTCAGGATATATGTCGGTACAGTTTCCAAATCACATGGAATACCGTCCGCTTTTGGGTCGCAGATGTTTTTCTGCAGACTCACGAGACCATCATAGCATGCCTATATAGGTTTGTCAAAAGAAAAAACCCCTGAATTTCTTCGAGGGTTTTTGTTGCTTTTTACACTTGTGTCATGGCATTTTTTTGCCCATAGGGGATAAAGAATTTTTGCTGCATATGACCTTGCAAGGTGATCAGACATCTAACGAAAGAGTATGCAAAGGGGAGTGAATCTTTTCTAAAATAGAAAGAGTTGCATATCGTTATATTTCCTTGTAAATATACACCGGAATCGGTGGGTCACCGCTGCGGTTGTGGAAGGTGTTGACAATGACCGTATAGTTTCGGTTGTCAATGGTGGCAAGGTATTCCAGCAGTGCATCCCGCTCTTCATAGCCGCTCTCTCCGCCATAGTAAATACACAAAGACATAATGCCGCCGGGTTTTAAAAGCCGCAATCCTGCTTCTATGGCAGGGATGCTGGTTTCTGGATGGGTGAAAATGGCGTGATTGCCGCCGGGCAGCCAGCCGAAATTGAACATAATACAATCAACGGTTTCGGGTGCGGCGTATTGTTCCATGTTTGCATGGCTGTCAAGGATAACAGTGGCAATCTGATCATATCCCTGTTTGGATATCAAAGATTGTGTCTGGGTGATCGCGTCGGGTTGGATGTCGAAGGCAAGCACTTTGCCGTTTTCTTTTACAAGACTGCATAGAAATACCGTATCTCTGCCTTTGCCGGCTGTTGCGTCGATACAGAAATCACCGGGATGAACGTGTTCGGAGACAAATTTATGTGCAAGGAAAAGAGTATTGAGTCCCATGATGCGAACCTCCTTATTATTGTAGCACTATTATACTAAAGTGGGAAATTGGAATCAAGCAGAGAGAAGAAATCGACGAAAATCGACTTTTTTATTGCCCAATGGCATTTTGCATCGTTCTGTGTTAAAATTGTGATATTCCAAAAGGAGGCGTAATGATGAAGCTGATTGCACCTGATTATTATCCGGAGTTCAAATGTATTGCCGACCAATGCAGACATAGCTGCTGCATCGGCTGGATCATTGATGTTGACCCCGATACATTAGAATATTATCATACGGTAACTGGTCCACTGGCAGAACGACTGCAAAAGGGTATCGACGAAAGTGCGGAAACGCCCCATTTTATTTTGGGGGAACAGGAACGCTGTCCGTTTTTGAACCAAACTGGCCTGTGCGACCTGATACTGGAATTAGGAGAGGACAGCCTTTGTCAGATTTGCCGGGACCACCCTCGTTACCGTAATTTCTTTTCTGACCGTACAGAGATTGGACTTGGCCTCTGCTGTGAAGCAGTCTGTGCATTGGTTCTGAAACGGACAGAAAAAACAACGCTGATTCTGCTGGAAGAGGATGGGGAAGAGGAAGAATTATTGGCCCCTGATGCTTCTCTGCTGGATTGGAGGGCACAACTCGTGGAATTAGCCCAAGATAGAACCAAGACCATCGAAGCCCGTGCTGCTGCCATCCTGAAAGCAGCTGAAATGACTCTGCCGGCGCGGAATCCCTCGGAATGGGCGGATGTATATCTGGAGTTGGAACGCTTGGAAGAAAGCTGGACTGACCGCCTGCAGGAACTCAAAAATACAGATATTTCCGATGGGCCTGCATTGGATACGCCTGAATGGGAAATGGCCTTCGAACAGCTTCTGGTTTATTTTCTTTACCGCCAACTGCCTGCTGCCCTGGACGATGGGGAATATGAAGGCCGTGCAGCCTTTGCTGTGTTAAGTTATTTCATCATCCGAGACCTTTGTCGTACCCATGCTGTCCTGCATGGTAGTGTTGATTTGGATGACTTGATCGAAATCGCCCGCCAGTATTCGGCTGAGATAGAGTATTCTGATGAGAATGTAGAAGCGCTGCTGGATGCCCTGTTTGAAAGCTGATTTTTTTGTATACCTAAATAAAGTATAGGAAAAGCCTGTTTCGTAGTATGGTATGGAACAGGCTTTTTTGATATAGAAAAAGACCTCGACCATCTTTGCAGATGAGCAAGGTCTTTCATATTTTTTATTTCGTTTTTATCCGGAGCAAAGAGAATAAAAGGTTTTGCCCCTATGCGGATAATTTGCTTTTGCTGTGTTAACTTGGATTATTCCCACTCGATGGTGCCTGTAGGCTTGGGAGTCAGGTCGAACAGCACACGGTTTACGCCTGCAACCTCGCTTGTGATACGAGCTGTGATATGCTGCAGCAGGTCGAAAGGAACATTTTCAACGGTAGCTGTCATAGCGTCGATGGTATTGACTGCGCGGATGATGACGCACCATTCGTCAGCACGTTTGTTGTCTTTTACGCCAACGCTCTTCAGATCGGGGATGGCTGTGAAATACTGCCATACTTTGCCTTCCAGACCGTTTTTCGCAAATTCTTCTCTCAAGATGGCATCGGATTCACGAACAGCTTCCAGTCTGTCTCTTGTGATAGCACCCAAGCAGCGAACACCCAGACCGGGGCCGGGGAAGGGCTGTCTGTAAACCATGCTGTCGGGCAGACCCAGGGCTTTGCCGCAGGCACGCACTTCGTCCTTGAACAGCATTTTCAGGGGTTCTACCAGTGCAAAGTTCAGGTCTTCAGGCAGACCGCCTACGTTATGGTGAGATTTGATAACTTTTACTGTCTTTGTACCGGATTCGATGATGTCGGGGTAGATCGTACCCTGACCCAGGAATTCGATGCCTTCCAGCTTACGAGCTTCTTCTTCGAATACACGGATGAATTCAGCACCGATGATCTTACGTTTCTGTTCGGGATCGGCAACGCCTGCCAGTTTGTCCAGGAAGCGGTCAACAGCGTCAACATAAACCAGGTTTGCATCCATTTCATCACGGAATACTTTTACAACCTGTTCGGGTTCGCCTTTCCGCAGCAGACCATGGTTGACATGAACGCATGTCAGCTGTTTGCCGATGGCACGGATCAGCAGGGCAGCAACAACGGAAGAGTCAACACCGCCGGACAGTGCCAGCAGCACTTTTTTGTCACCAACCTGACGTTTGATCAGTTCGATCTGGTCAGCGATAAAGTTTTCCATGTTCCAGTTTGCATCTGCTTTACATGTATCAAATACAAAATGTTTCAGAACAGCTTCTCTTTCTGCATCATCTGCGGGGAAAGCAGCACCGCCTTTGTGGTCTGCTTTCAGGATGGGCAGGCCTGCGCCGTAAACAGCTTCGCTGGCGTCGATTTCAACACCATCTACCACACGGTTGGGGCCGCCGTTCAGGATGATGCCTTTTACGCCGGGCAGAGCAGCCAGTTCTGCAGCAGTAATGTCGTGGGGGTGGATTTCTGTGTAAACACCCATTGCACGAATCTCGCGGGCAATCTTAGGATTTTCTTCGCTGCCCAGATCCAGAATCAAAATCATGTCCTGTTTCATATATACCTCCTATTATGATACAAAATAATATGCATTTTTATGGTACTTTATTTTTCTATGATACTTTATTTTACCATAGAGAAATAAATCAGAAAATAGAAAATTTGTATTTTTTTGCAGAAATTTGCGGAAATTTCTGGGAGACCAGAAGGGGAACTGCATAGGTTCCGCTCTTTATTTTGCCACTTTTACTGCTCTCAGCACAGCTTGCTCGGTGGCTTTTGCCGCCAAAATACCCACCACATCTACAGGGGCTGTAGGCATTTCGATCTCTTCTGTGGAAAGGCAGAAAAGGGTATCCCCGTCCATGGTGGTGTGGATGGGACGGATACAACGTGCCAGACCATCATGGGCCATGCCGGCTACTTTTGCGGCCTGGGCCTTTGTCAGTTTTACATTTGTGGCGATGATACCGATGGTGGTATTTCTGCCGCTGAAGGAAAGGCTGGATGCCATTTGGATGACCCCTTCTTCTGTGGAGATGAAATTGCCATTGTCGTCCTTTGTGCCGGCGATGATCTTGCCGTTTTCATAGACATCCCCAAAGGCATTGACAGCGATGAGAGCCGCTACTTTGATGCCGTTTTCCGTTGCTTCAGACCAGGAGCCGATGCCGCTGTTGGTGCAGAATTCCATGCCTCGCAGCTTGCCTACCGTTGCGCCGCAGCCTGCGCCGTGGTCGCCTTCCAGCAGAATGGAATCGGAGGCATTTTCACAGGCCTGTCTGCCCATGGCCTTATCGGGGCGGGTGAAGGGATCTCCGTTTTCCAGGTCGTATAATACGGCGGAGGGGACAATGGGCACTTTTGTGATGCCTACATCAAAGCCGATGTCTTTTTCTTCCAGATAATCCATGACGCCGCTGGCTGCTTCCAAGCCAAAGGCAGAACCGCCGGAAAGAACGACAGCCTGTACCTTTTCCATGGCGTTGATGGGGTTCAGGAGGTCGGTTTCCCTTGTGCCGGGGGCAGCACCGCGGACATCTACGCCGCAGACGGCACCTTTTTCTGCAATGACAACAGTCACCCCTGTTTTTGCTTCGGGGTTTTCTGCCTGACCTACTTTCAGACCTTCTATATCAAGGATATTTCTTTTTAATTCCATTTTTGGAACAACTCCTTCCGTATTTTCTTTCCTTAAATATACCTGTTTGGTGTCTTCTTGTAAATATAAGGAAGTTTTTTCCTTATAAAAAACCGCTAACTCTTCCACACAAAAGCGGACATACACCAAAAAAATTGTCCTAGGATATGATAAGTGTAAGATTTCATTTGCGGAGGGAACGGCATGGGGACATACATTGTGCGGGGTGGGAGAAAGATCGAGGGCGAATTCGCTGTGCGGGGCAGCAAAAACACTGCCTTGCCCATTTTGGCTGCCAGCCTTTTGGCGGAGGATGAGGTGGTGCTGGAAAATATCCCTCTCATCCGTGATGTGTTTCAGACTTTGGACATCCTGCGGGAGTTGGGCTGCAAGGTTTCCCTTTCCGAAGAAACGCGGACAGTCACCATCGACAGCAGGCATCTGAGCGGAACGGAGATCGGCAATGAAACGGTACGGAAGATGCGTTCCTCCATTCTTTTCCTGGGGTCGCTTTTGGGGAGAGAAAAGCAGGGAAAGCTGGCCTATCCCGGGGGCTGTGCCATCGGCAAACGTCCCATAGACCTGCATCTGGCGGCTTTTGAAAAAATGGGCGTTACCATCCGGGAGGAAGGTGTCGTGCTGGACTGCAGAGCAGAGCGGATTTTGGGGCAGCATATCTATCTGGACTTTCCCAGCGTTGGTGCCACAGAAAATATTCTGCTTCTGGCGGCAAAAGCAGAGGGGGTGACAGTCATCCACAATGCGGCAAGAGAACCGGAGATCGTTTCTCTGGTACGGTTTCTGCGGGCCATTGGTGCAGAGATTTACGGAGAAGGGACTGCCAGCATTATGGTGGAAGGGGTAAAAGACCTCCACGGTGCTTATTATGTCATTCCTGCGGACCGCATCGAAGGGGGGACCTTCCTTTGTGCTGCTGCCATGACGGGAGGAGAATTGCGGCTGAAAGGACTGGAACGGGAACAGATGGGAGCGGTCCTGGAAGTGATGCGGATGACAGGCTGTCGTTTCCTGTGGGAGGACAGTGACCTTTTGTGGATGCGTCCGCCGAAGCAGCTTTTGTCGGATTTTACCATTGTGACAGGCCCATTTCCTGCATTTCCAACGGATATGCAGCCTTTGATGATGAGTTTGTTGACATTGGCGAAAGGAAATTGTATGATTAGTGAAACAGTGTTCGAGGCCCGCTTTTCTCAGGGGGAAGAGCTTTGTCGCATGGGGGCGGATATCCGTATTTCGGGGCGAAATGCTTCGATCTATGGCGTAGAAAAGCTCCATGGTGCAGAGGTTTTTGCCAGAGATCTGCGCTGCGGTGCGTCCCTGTTGGTGGCAGCATTGGCGGCGGAAGGGGAAAGCCGTGTCCATGGTTCGGAATACGTGGAGCGCGGCTATGAAAAGATAGAGGACGCCTTTTCTTTTTTGGGCGGCGATATCAGGCTGACGTAGGAAAGGAAAAATCATGTTTAATAAAAAGAAAAAACAACCGAAGAAAAAGAAACAGGAAATGATCGATATCGATCTGATGGATGAACTGGATTTTTATCAGAAGCCTGAAAAGAAAAAAGGCATCGACCAGAAGGCAGTCATCGCCGGTGTGTTAGTCGTTGTGGTGTTTGCCTGTGTTCTGTTTTCTCCTGTTTTTGCGGTGAAGGAGATCAAAGCCGAAGGCGCCAGCCATTTCACCACATCGGAATTGTGTGAGCTGATCGGTCTTTCTACCGGAGATAATCTGTTTTTATTCAGCAAGAGCAGAGCGGAAAAAACATTGGAAGAAAGTGCCTATATCGCTGATGCGAAGCTTTCTGCCAAGCTGCCCGATACCATGGTCATCAAGGTGAAAGAAAGGAAGGTAAGAGGATATGTCTCTTATATGGGCTCTTACCTTTACATAGATGAAGAAGGCCGTGTGTTGGAAGTACAGAATGTCTACCATGAAGCTCTGCCTCTGGTAAAAGGACTTTCCTTCAGCAGCTTTACGGAAGGGGAAGTGATCCCTGTAGAGAACCCGGAAGCCCTGGATGTGGTGCTGCGGATCTCCCAGATGATGGAAAAATATGAGTTGTTGGATCTGGTGGTAGAGATCGATGTTTCCAATCCGGAGGATATCTATGCCTATGTGAATCAGGTACAGATCCATCTGGGCAATATGGAAAACGGCGATATGAAGATCAAATATATGGCGGAGATCATGAAAACCATCCCCGAGGAGGACCGTGGCATTTTGGATCTGAGTGCATTGGACAACCCTAAGGCAAATGTAGTGTTTCAATATCTGACTTAGTTCAATTTAACGTAGAAAGGCGAAAAGATGACAAGACATCACTATTCCATTGCACTGACGGGGACCTGTATCCTTTTGGGGGTCATCATCGGTGTGCAGTATAATACAGTAAAACAGCAGCGGATTTCCACGGAAAACCAGCGTTTATCCGAAGTGACCCTTGCCCTGAATCAGACCCAGGGGGAACGGGATGCCCTGCAGAAACAAAATGAAGCATTGGAACGGACATTGAAAGAATATCAGGAGGGCACTTATAGCGGTGTAGAGATCGAAGAACTGCAGGCTTTTGCAGGCTTGACCACCATCACTGGCGAAGGTGTCATCGTCACCATGAATGACAGCAGCACCAATATGGGCGGTGACAGAAATGCCTATCTTGTCCATGCAGAGGACTTGCTTTCTGTGGTGAATGAACTGAACGGCGCAGGGGCGGAAGCCGTTTCCATCAATGGGCAGAGAATGGTGGGCAAAAGTGCCATCACCTGTGCCGGCTCTATTGTGATGGTGAATGGTGTCCGTGTGGCAGCACCCTTCGAGATCAAGGCAGTGGGCGACCCGGATGTGCTACAGTCTGCTCTGAAATTCCCCGGCGGCGTGGTAGACAGCCTTTCCCCTTGGGGCATCGAGATCACTATTCGCAAGGAAACGGAAGTGACTGTGCCTGCTTATACCCAAACGGCATTGTTTCAGAGTGATGAGGAGGTTGGCAAAGGATGAAGAGATTTTTTGCGCTGATTTTATCACTGAGCTTGCTTTTGGGAATGACTGCCTGCAGTACGCAGGAACAAGGATGGCAATTTCGGGAGAAACAGATAAAAGATTGTTATTCTGTTGCTTATACATGGTTTGGTGAAGCAGAGACGGAAAAGCCTCCCGAAATGCTGAGAAACTTAACAGAAGAGGCAACCGCAGCGGTTTTGAGCGAAGCTTTTGCGGAGCAAAGAATATTTGATACTTTTGATTTTCATGTGTTACGGTATGCAGAGTCGAAGGAGTATCAAAGGTTGCAGATTGTATTAAAAGCTACATATCGGGAGTGGAACAAGAATAATAACGCATCGATACCATTGTTCCAAAAAAAATTTCAAATGGAACTGCCATTAGAGATGAGCTTTAGTTCGTATAATGGGGTTATTTCTGAGACATCGGTTGAATTGACCGGTTTGGATCCGGAACGGTGGGATGAACCCGATAATCATCACAATATTCTATATGATCTGCCTGATTTGAAGGAAACAGGAACATTTACTGCAATTTTGTATGAGTTGAAGGATCAGGATTTGTTTCTTACACGGATGTTTTTGGTGGAAGATGGATATGGATATATGCCTGATGGGTATTTTTTGATTCATACCTATGCGATGGAGTCCATGCCTGTGGATAAAACATGTGAGATCAGCTACTACACGGACCTTTCAGCCATGGAAAGTGTACCGATTTCGGAATTTGAAGATTTTAACCCTTTAAGTTATAAGATTTATTATGTGACAAGAAAAGACGGCGTTATCGTACAGATTGAGGAACGCAGACCATAAGGAGGAAAGAAACATGTTATTTCCAATCATTGGGCTAGTTATCGGCGTTGCGGTGGGCATTGGCAGCGGCATCGTGTTTCCGCCCGGCTATTCTGCTTATGTGGCTATGGGGATTCTTGCCTGTCTGGATTCTGTGCTGGGCGGCGTTTATGCCAATCTGCAGGGAAGATTTCAGGGAAAAATCTTTGCAACAGGTCTTTTCTGCAATGGCATTTTTGCCATGGCTCTCATTTGGCTGGGCAATCAGCTGAGCATCGATCTTTCCCTGGCGGCAGTGGTGGTCTATGGCTCCAGAATGTTCAATAATTTCAGCAGAATTCGGATTTTCCTCTTGAATAAAGAGAAAAAAGGGATTATGATAGATGCTGATTGAAAAATTTGTAAACAAAACGACAGCTACCTGCGAAAAAAAGCAAAAATTATTATGAAAACTTATTTTTTCTATGGAAATCGGGCTTTTTTTCGTGTATAATATAGGTTGATTAACTTTGTAAATGACTTAGGAGGAGATTATATAATGCTCGAATTCGATATCCCTATGAGTAATATGGCACAGATAAAAGTAATCGGCGTTGGCGGCGGCGGCAACAACGCTGTAGACAGAATGATCGAAGATGGTCTGGATGGCGTAGAATTCATTTCTATCAATACAGATGGACAGGCTTTGGCCAAATCCAAATCCGCAACAAAAATCCAGATCGGTGAAAAACTGACAAAAGGTCTGGGTGCAGGCGGTAACCCTGAGATCGGTCAGAGATCCGTTGATGAAACACAGGACGATATCGCACAGGCTCTGCGCGGCTCCGATATGGTATTCATCACAGCTGGTATGGGCGGCGGCACAGGCACTGGCGCAGCTCCCAGAATCGCTGCGATCTCCAAAGAACTGGGTATCCTGACAGTAGGCGTTGTGACAAAACCTTTCAATTTCGAAGGCAAAAAGAGAATGGGCAATGCGGAAAAGGGTATCGCTGAACTGAAAAAGAACGTAGATACACTGGTTATCATCCCTAACCAGAGACTGCTGAGCATCATCGATAAGAAAACAACACTGACAGAAGCATTCCGCAAAGCAGACGAGATCCTGCTGCAGGGCGTTCAGGGCATTGCTGACCTGATCTCCAAACCCGGCGTGATCAATCTGGACTTTGCTGACGTTCGCACGATCATGGCAAACAGAGGTATCGCACACATGGGTATTGGTCGTGCCAGCGGTGAAAACAAAGCGGAAGTGGCTGCAAAAATGGCAATCCAGAGCCCTCTGCTGGAAACAACCATCGAAGGTGCAAAACATATCCTGATCAACTTCAGCGGCGATATGAACCTGGGTCTGATGGAAACAGAAGAAGCTGCAGAACTGATCAGAGAAGCCATCGATCCCGAAGCAGAAATCATCTTCGGTACAACACTGAACGAAGAACTGAACGACGAAGTTGTTGTTACAGTTATCGCTACAGGTCTGGAAGACGATGGTACTCCCCATGTAGAACCCAAGAGAATTCTGTCTGATGCTGGCTACAGAACAGAAGAAAGACCTGCTGCACCCAAAGCAGAAGAAGCACCTGTAGAAGAAAAGGATGCGGGCGAAGCACGCCCTGCTGCAAGAAGATTCGCAGATCTGGATTATGATTATGAATCCGAAATCAAGATCCCTGATTTCCTGACAAGAAAAAAATTCTAATCAGGGATACTTAAGACAAAGCTACATAAAAGACCTGATTTATCCGCAAAGGATGAATGAGGTCTTTTTTTCTTGACAATTTGAGACTACAACTGTAGTATATAAGTAAGACTACAAGTGTAGTTTGCAAGCGTGATGAATGGGGAGGTGCTTTTATGGATTATAAAATTTCAGACAGCGAATGGAAGATCATGGAGATCCTTTGGGAAAAAGGGGCGGTGACCCAAAGCGACATTATGGACGCACTGGATGTAAAATGGAACAAGAATACGGTGTATACTTTCCTGAGCCGATTAGAGCATAAGGGCATGTTGGAGAGCAGCGGCAGCCCGAAGCAGTATCAGGCAGTAGTGAAGCGGGAGGATTGCGTGGAACAGGAGCAGGAAAGCTTTCTGAATAAAATCTACCATGGCTCTGCGGGGAAAATGGTAGCGGCATTTGTGGAAGAAGGGAAACTGACAGCCGAAGAAGTGGAAAAACTGAAACAGCTTCTGGAGGGGATGGATGTATGACAAATCTATGGACGGTTCTGTATTTTACCCTGGGGATCACCCTGACGGGGCTGATGCTTTTGCTGTTCAAAAAAATCTTTCGGGATAAGCTGAGTGCCCGCTGGCATTATCTGGTTTGGCTGGTGCTGTTGGTGCGGGCGGTTTTGCCTGCCAATGTGCGGCTGTTTTCCACAGGCTTTGCCCTGAATAATCTTTGGATGGAGGGAATGAAGCGCATCCGTGGCATGGTGGAGATGGGGAGAAATTCTCTCCTTTCCGCCCCCTTTGGTATGGAAGGGGGAGACCTTTCCCTACTAAGGGATACGCCCGTTGGCGCATGGTCTGTGACAGATATGCTGTTTGTGGTGTATCTGGCAGGCGTATTTGTAGTGTTGGTCTATGATATAGTGATTTACGGAAAGCTGCGAGGAGAGATCAAAAAAGGACGGGAAGCGTCCCCCTCCCTGAAAGAAAAAATCAGTGCCGTAGGGAAAAATTATGACTTGCCAAAGCAGGAGAGGGTCAAGGTCTGTAGTGGCTTTGAAACGCCTTTTTTATGCGGATTTTTTAAGCCAGTTCTGGTGATTCCCGAAAACATGGAGGAAAGTATTGATAAAAAGGTGCTGCTCCATGAAATGCTGCATTTGAAGCACCATGATGTGCTGGTGAATTTTGCACTACATCTGCTGCAGGCACTGAACTGGTTCAATCCTTTCGTATATTGGCTGTGCCGTGTCATCCGTAATGACAGCGAAGCTCTTTGCGACCAGCGGGCATTGGAACGGTTGGAAGGGGAAGAAAAACGGGAATATGGCATGCTTTTACTGGGGATGGCGGATCGCCGCCATGCCAGCCGTATCGGCACCACCTCCATGGCAAATGGGGCGAAGAATATCAAGACAAGGGTACAGCGTATCGCCGATTTCGGTCGTGCGCCCAAAGGGGCAGCCTTTGCCACAGGCTGTATTACAGTGGTGCTGTGTCTGGCTTCCGCCAGCTATGCCTATGAGCCAAAGTATTTTGACACCTCTGGTGTGGAGACAAAGGAGGATTTAGAATCCTTGCTGGAGGATGCAAGGTATTTTGATGTGACTTCTCCGGAAATGGCGATTTCTATTCTTTATGAAGCCATTTCTGAACGGGACTTGGGGAAATTGGCACTGACCGTCCCCCAGAATGAGTTTGAGGCATATAAGGCATGGGCGTTAAGCGAATATATGGGTGAGGATACAGATGGCGCAAGATTGCCGGAAGGGACGAAAGCCGATTACAAATATAAATTTTATGATTCAATGCATTATGAAGCAGTTTATTTCTTCGACCGACAGGCAGATGGCACAGTGATAGGTGCTCTTCATATTGCGGATGAAACAGACAGAGATCATCCGGTTACAGAACGGATTCAGCATTTCCGTGTGTTTGAGGAAAATAAAGGAAATTGGTCCGTGGAACTGTTGGGAAAAGAAAACTGGTTGTTTGATTTGTATAATGATCCGTTTGGTTATGCAAATAGAAGACTAAGAGAAAAAATGAAACAGGGCGAATATACAGCACAGGGAGACTGGAAGATTACCGAGGCGGCCTATTGTGAAGAATGGAGCATTGGTTTCAGTGGTTGGGATATGTTCAGTTTCATGAATAATCAAAATGAAGAATTACAGTTTAATGAAAGTCTGACCCCGATGGCTACGCATGCAGCGTATTTGGAATATACGGGAACAGAATGGAAAGAGAAAACGCAGGTGCTTGTCGTTTTTACCTGCCCTGCCGATGCAACAAAGGAAGAACTTTGGGAAGGCAATGGCTTTTCTGTTGGTTCCGGCGGCAGCAGTTCCGCCGGTTTTGAATGGGAAGTAATCGAAACCGGCCGAGATTGGGATGGAATTATCACTGCTCGTGGAGACAAGAGTTATGAAAATTTGGAAGAGGCTTTTCGTATGCTTTCGGAGCCCTACGAAGTCCGTATTTACTCCCGTGGCGGCGAACTTCTGGAAACATTCCCCCTGAAGGGAGGTGCCCTCTATGAAGAATAAGACAAGTGAAGCCCTTTGGAATATCCGCACAGCCATGCTGGTATTCCTGATCGATGTGAATATCCTTGGTTTCGATATCATCCCCGATTTTTTCGGTTGGATGTGTCTGTTGGGTGCTGTTGATATTTTAGAGGGCACAGTTCCCAGCATCGAGCGCATCCGTGGCTTTGGCAAAGTCCTCCTTTGGTATGAAATAGCTATGGTGGTGCTGAATTATATTGGTGACCGTATCCCTTTTTACAATGCGGTCAGCCCCTATATGGCAATTTTCATTCTGTGTATCCGCATGTACTTTATGTATATCATCCTGACTGCCGCTGCCGATGCAGGAGCGGAGCAGGGCGGCGAAGCGGATACCCTGAAGAAGGTCCGCAGGAGCCGAAACCGTGTTTTGCTGGCAGAGCTGGCGGTATACCTTGCCGCCGCTGTGGAAGGCACGGAAAAAATCGGCGGTTGGATATGGGTTCCCTTTGTGCTGTATTTCCTGTTCTATATTGGCTGCATCCTGCAGCTGAGCTGCTTAAAAGAAGAAGTGGAAAACTGGGAAAAAGGTCAGTTGGAAGCGGCAGAAGAGAGTGCAACATAAAAAAGAGCCTCAGGTCTTGTGAACAACAATTCACGATAGACTTGAGGCTTATTTTTATGCTTTTTCTGGTTTTGGCTTTGCCAAGGAAAGCATCAGCACTGTTATGACAATGAAGAGAAATCCAATATAATCAATGAATTCCAGATGTACTTTCAGCCAAAGGACAGAAACAATGGTAGAAGAAAGGGGTTCCACAGAAGCATACAAGCTGCTCTTTGTTGGACCGATATATTTTACTCCATTGAGGAACATCATATAGGGCACCATAGTGCCAAAAACGATAATGAAGACAAGGCAAAAGATACCTGTTGCATCCCAGTTGCCTTGCCAATGCCAGAAGGGATGAACGATATTCATGGCAGCACTGCCGATGAGCATGGCCCATCCGATGAGGAGCATCGTATCATATCGGCTCAGCAGACGGACAGGATAGACTGTATAAAATGCCAATGCCACAGCAGAGAGCAGCCCCCAGAATAATGCCGCAGGGGAAAGGCTCAGGCTTTTGGGGTTGCCATGGGTGGCCAGCAGGATTGTGCCGATGAGACAGCCGGCAACGGCAATATATTCTATGGCAGTTGGCAGCTTTTTCTGACGAAAGGCAAGATAAACAACAATCATGATGGGTGCGGTATATTGCAGGACGGTTGCGGTGGCTGCATTGGAATAGTTGATGGCTGCAAAGTAAGCATACTGCATGAAGAGCATGCCGATCAATGCGAATAGGATGACCTCTTTCCTATCCTGCTTTTCCACCCAGATCTGCAGCATGCCGCCTTTTTTGATTTGTGCAAAGGCGAGCATAAAGATCCCCGTCAGCAGCATACGAATAGAAACCACCCATTCCGGTGTGACATTTGTAGTATGAAACAAATATTGTCCCGCTGCACCGGAAACGCCCCAAAGACAGGCGCTGGCGATGCAGAAAACGGAACCAATGAATACTTTATTTTTGATATACATGGTTTTACTCTCGATTTTTAAAATAATAGTTATATTATGTAGAAACTCAAATCATGCTAACACTTTCGTATTCAAAAGTCAACAATAGAAATCATTGATGAAAACAACCAGATTATTTGAAAAGAAACAAAAGAGATTTTTCATGGATTTAACAAAAATATGATTTTTTATTTAACATCTGGGACATATACTTGGGTTGTAAAGAAAATCAAAGCAAAAGCAGTAAAAAAGGAGAGAAATAAAATGAAAAAAATGTTGAGTTTTGGACTGATGATGACATTGGCAGCAAGCATGCTGGCAGGCTGCGGCGGCAGCGGTGAACCTGCGGCAGAGGAAAGCGCAGCAGGCAGCCCGATCACAGTGGTATCCAGAGAAGATGGCTCCGGCACAAGAGGCGCATTCATCGAACTATTCGGTATTGAAGAAAAAAATGATGCCGGTGAAAAGATCGATCTGACAACAGATTTGGCAGAGATCACAAACAGCACTGCGGTCATGATGACAACAGTTGCAGGGAATACAAATGCCATCGGTTATGTTTCCTTGGGTTCTCTGGATGATTCCGTAAAAGTACTGTCTATCGATGGCGTAGAAGCAACCGTTGAGAATATCAAAAACGGTACATATTCTGTAGCAAGACCCTTCAACATCGCAACAGGCGAGAAAGTGAGCGAAGCGGCACAGGATTTCATCAACTTCATTCTGAGTGACGAAGGTCAGGCAGTGGTAGAAGAAAACGGCTATATCAGCCAGGGCAGCACAGGTGCTTTTGAAAGCACGATGGTAGAAGGAAAGGTGATCGTAGCAGGTTCTTCTTCTGTAACACCCGTCATGGAAAAACTGAAAGAAGCATATCTGGCCATCAACACAAACGCTTCTATCGAAGTACAGCAGAGTGATTCTACCACAGGTATGACTTCCGCCATCGAAGGTATGTGCGACATCGGTATGGCATCCAGAGAACTGAAAGATAGCGAACTGGAAGCAGGTCTGACACCTACTGTTATCGCAATGGACGGTATCGCAGTAGTCGTAAACCATAACAACGCTGTAAATGGCCTGGAAAGTGCCCAGGTAAAGGATATCTTCACAGGCGCAGTAACAGTTTGGTCTGAAGTGCAGTAAGACAAATCAAAAAGATACTTTTTCATAGGTACAGTCTCCCAACCTATACAAGTTACAAAAGAGAAAAACAGCAAAGAAACAAAAAGCAAGGTCTGTAGGGGAAACGGAAGCGGAAAGGCTCTGTATTCACCCTACAGACCTTGTTTTTTCATATTTTACACAGATTTAACAGAACTATGGTAATTCATTTAACCTTCCTTTCTTATACTTTTTTTGTAAAGAGTCAGTAAAAGAAGTGTCTCAAAGGAGTGAGAGGAAACATGAAAGAACAAGTGATGAAAGGAGTTTTCGCGGCGGCAGCGGCATTGTCTATTCTGGCAGTAGCATTGATCTGCGTGTTCCTGTTCGCCAATGGTGTGCCTGCTATTCAGAAGATCGGCGCAGTGGATTTCCTGCTGGGGCAGACATGGAAGCCCTCTAATGATATCTATGGCATTTTCCCCATGATCGTCGGCAGTGTATATGTCACAGCCGGTGCGGTCATCATCGGTGTGCCCCTGGGCATCCTCTGTGCTGTGTTTCTGGCATGGTTCTGCCCGGAAAAATTGTATAAAGTAGTGAAGCCGGCAGTAGAGCTGCTGGCAGGTATTCCCTCTATCGTATATGGCTTTTTTGGCTTGGTGGTCATTGTGCCCATCATGCAGAGCCTTTTTGGCGGCAGTGGGAAGGGAATTTTAACTGCATCCATCCTGCTGGGTATCATGATCCTGCCTACCATCATCGGCGTCTCCGAAAGTTCCATTCGTGCGGTTCCCATGGCTTATTACGAAGGTTCTCTGGGCCTGGGGGCAACTCATGAAAGAAGTGTATTCTTCGCCGTATTGCCTGCGGCAAAGCAGGGGATTTTGGCGGGGGTCATTTTGGGGGTGGGCCGTGCCATCGGCGAGACCATGGCAGTCGTTATGATCGCCGGGAACCAGCCTGTTCTTCCCAACAGCATTTTCAGCGGCGTCAGAACCATGACAGCCAATATTGTTATGGAAATGGGCTATGCGGCAGACCTGCACAGACAGGCCCTTCTGGGGACAGCAGTGGTGCTGTTCGTCTTTATCCTCATCATCAATCTTTGTTTCTCTATGCTGAAAAGGAGGTCTGACTGATGAAAGCCATGAATCAACAATCCTTCCGGGAAAGGATAGCAGCTTATCAAAGAAATCCCTTTTCCTTCTTTCTGGCGGCGCTGGTAGTGCTTTCTGCCGTGATCACACTGACGGTGCTGGTGGCTCTGCTGGTCTATATTCTGGCAAAGGGCATCCCAAACCTGAAACCAGAGCTGTTTGAATGGGAATATAATACCACCAATGTTTCCATGATGCCTGCCATCATCAATACCATTACCATTACGCTGATGTCGCTTTTGTTTGCGGTGCCTGCGGGGGTCTGCTCTGCCATCTATCTGGTGGAATATGCAAAGCGAGGGAATAAATTTATCCCCATCGTCAGACTGACCACGGAAACCTTATCGGGTATCCCTTCCATCGTTTTTGGCCTGTTTGGGTATCTGTTCTTCAATATCTATCTGGGCTGGGGCTATTCCATTCTGGGCGGTGCCCTGACGTTATCCATTATGATCCTGCCCCTGATTATGCGAACCACGGAGGAAGCCCTGCAGGCGGTGCCCGATGCTTACAGAGAAGGCAGCTTTGGCTTGGGGGCGGGCAAGCTGCGGACGGTGTTCCGTGTCGTATTGCCCTCGGCGGTGCCGGGGATCCTTTCCGGTGTCATCCTTGCCATTGGTCGTATCGTTGGGGAAACGGCAGCTTTGCTCTATCCTGCAGGTACAGCGGCACAGGTGGCAGATGGGCTGTTCTCTTCCGGGCGTACGCTGGCGGTACATATGTACGCATTGTTGAATGAAGGGTTATATATGGAGCAGGCCTATGCGACAGCGGTCATTCTGCTGGTGATGGTGGTATGCATCAACGCATTGTCCTCCTTTATTGCGAAGAAAGCTGGTGTAAAAGCATAATGGACAAAAGCAAAATTTCTGTATCCAATTTGGATTTATACTATGGTGATTTCAAAGCCTTAAAAAATATCAACTTAAAGCTGCCCGAAAAGGAAATCACCGCATTCATCGGCCCTTCCGGCTGCGGCAAATCCACTTTATTGAAAAGTCTGAACCGTATGAATGACTTGGTGGAGGGGTGCAAGATCACAGGAGAGGTCCTGTTGGATGGGGAAGATATCTACAGAGGTATGGATATCAACCTGCTGCGGAAAAGAGTCGGCATGGTGTTCCAGAAGCCTAATCCCTTCCCTATGAGCATTTATGATAATATCGCCTATGGCCCCAGAACCCACGGCATCCGCTCCAAGGTGCAGCTGGATGAGATCGTGGAAAAAGCCCTGCGGGATGCGGCCATCTGGGACGAAGTAAAAGACAGGTTGAAAAAGAACGCATTGGGGATGAGCGGCGGGCAGCAGCAGCGGCTTTGTATTGCCCGTGCTCTGGCGGTGCAGCCGGAGGTGCTGCTGATGGATGAACCCACCTCCGCCCTTGACCCCATTTCCACTTCCCGTATCGAGGAACTTGCGCTGGAATTGAAAAAAGAGTACACTATCATCATGGTGACCCATAATATGCAGCAGGCGACTCGTATTTCCGATAATACAGCCTTCTTCCTTCTGGGCGAAGTGGTAGAATACGATAAAACAGAAGCATTGTTCTCTATGCCGAAAGATCGGCGCACAGAGGATTATATTACAGGGAGGTTTGGTTAAGCTATGGTACGCAGTCGTTTTGATGCTCAGCTGGAACAGCTGAATGTGGAATTGATCAAAATGGGGGCTTTGTGTGAAGAAGCCATCACGGCTTCTGTCTCTGCCCTCATCAAATATGATAAGTCTGTGGTACAGACCGTATTTGAAAAGGATAATGAAATTGACCGTATGGAGCGGGATATTGAAACATTTTGCATGCGTCTTTTGTTGCAGCAGCAGCCTGTGGCAAAGGACCTGCGGGCCATCTCTTCTGCTTTGAAGATGATCTCCGATATGGAGCGTATTGGCGATCAGGCAGGGGATATCGCAGAGATCATGGCTGTCATGAACGACCATGATACCAAAAGCAAGTTGCATATTCAGGATATGGCAAGGGCTACGGTAAAAATGGTAACAGACAGCGTAGATTCCTTTGTAAAAAAAGACCTTGAACTGGCCCGGTCTGTGATGAAATACGATGATGTGGTGGATGAACTGTTCGATAAAGTAAAGGAAGAAATCATCAGTTTGATCGGGGAGGACAGAGCCAACGGTGAATTTTGTATCGACCTGCTGATGATCGCAAAATATCTGGAGCGCATCGGTGACCATGCGACCAATATCGCAGAATGGGTCGAATTCTCCATCACAGGACAGCACGTAGTGGCAGAAGAGGAGAGAAAATGATCACATACGAACAAATCAAGCAAAATGATGCGATCCGCACCTATATCCAAAAAGCCGACGAATCCCTGGCGGCGCTGGGCTATACAGAGCATTCCTTTGCCCATGTGACAAAGGTAGCGGAAAATGTAAAATATATTTTGGAAACCCTGGGTTATTCCCAGCACGAAGTGGAGCTGGGCATGATCGCTGCATATCTGCACGATATCGGCAATCTGGTCAATCGCTCCGAACATTCCCAGAGTGGGGCAGTCATGGCTTTTCGTATTCTGGACCGGATGGATCTGCCTGCGGAGGATATCGCGACGGTGGTGACAGCCATCGGCAACCATGATGAAGGCACAGGTGTGCCTGTCAATTCTATTGCAGCGGCGCTGATTCTGGCAGACAAATCCGACGTACGCCGCAGCCGTGTTCGCAATCAGGATAAGAAAACCTTTGATATCCACGACAGAGTAAATTATTCTGTAGAAAAATCCATCCTGAAGATCAATCAGGAGCATAGCCTGATCAAGTTGAAATTATCGGTAGATACCCATTATGGCTCTGTGATGGATTATTTTGAAATTTTTCTGGAACGTATGATTTTGTGCCGCAAGGCGGCAGAAAAACTGGGGCTGCAGTTCAAATTGATGATCAATGAACAGTCCTTGATTTAAGGTGGTGTTTTCATGCTGGTTTATTTGGTAGAAGACGATAACAGTATTCGGGAATTGGTGGCATATACCCTTCACAGTGCCGGATTTCAGGCAGAAGGCTTTGAAAAGCCTTCCGCTTTTTGGCATGCCTGTGAAACGAAGCTGCCCGATCTGGTATTATTGGATCTGATGCTGCCGGAAGAGGATGGCATCAGCATATTGAAAAAACTGAGACAAGCTCCCCGGACAAAAAAACTGCCCATTATCCTGCTGACAGCAAAAAGCAGTGAGTATGATAAGATCATGGGGCTGGACAGCGGCGCCGATGATTATGTGGCAAAGCCCTTTAGTATGATGGAATTGCTGGCAAGGGTAAAAGCACTGCTGCGCCGTACGGAAAGAAATGAGGCAGAGGTGGTCTACAGCATGGGCAGTCTCTCTGTCAATCAGACCCGCCATGAGGTCAGGATCGATGGGACAGAGGTGACATTGACCCTGAAAGAATTCGAACTGCTCTGCCTGCTGATGGAGAACAAAGATCGTGTTTTGACCAGAGACCAGCTGCTGAACAGTATCTGGGGCTATGGTTTTGATGGGGAAAATCGTACGGTGGATGTACATATCCGTACCCTGCGGCAAAAGCTGGGGAAATGTGGAGAATATATTGAAACCGTCCGCGGTGTTGGCTATAAAATAGGAGGAAATCTATGACGAATCGTATTTTTCGTTCCATCTTCCTGGTAGCAACGGCAGTGATGCTTTCCGTTTCTGTTCTCATCATGGGGATGATGTATCGATATTCTTCTGTGGAAATGACAGAGGAATTGCAGCGGGAGGCCAGTTATATTGCCCGGGGAATGGAAATAGATGGGATGGAATATCTGGAAAAAGTCAAAAATGCAGATACCCGTATCACGTGGATCGATGCTGATGGGACGGTTTTGTATGATTCTGTGGCAGATTCATCCGAAATGGAAAACCACGGAGACCGTGAGGAAGTCATAGAAGCCATGGAAGAAGGGGCAGGGGAAAGCCAACGAAATTCTTCGACCCTTTCCAAAAAGACCCTCTACTATGCTTTGCAGCTGAAGGATGGAAGTGTCCTGCGGCTGGCTGTGGAAACCATGAGCATTCTGGCGATCTTTTTTACGATGACCTTTCCGCTGGTATTGATTTTGGCGGCTATGGTAGGTGTTTCTTTGTTTTTGGCATTCCAGACGGCGAAAAATATCACCAGCCCCATCAATGAGATCGATCTGGAGCATCCCGATCGTGCGGAGGTCTATGAAGAATTGACGCCCTTGCTGCGCCGTATCGCTGTGCAGAATCGGGAGATCCATCGGCAGATGGGGGAACTGAAACGCAGAAAAGAGGAATTTGATACTATCACAGCCAATATGCAGGAGGGGCTCCTGGTGTTGGATGGGGAAGGGGATGTCCTTTCTTATAACGAAGGTGTTTTGCGCTTACTGGGAATTGACCGTGTGGAAGAGGGAAAAAATGTATTTTCCCTGAACCGAAGCGAAGCATTCCGCCGTGGTGTGGAAGGTGCCCTGGCAGGGGAACATCGGGAAGAACGCCTGGAATTGAATGGGAAGATCTGTCAGGTCTATGCAAACCCTGTTTTCCGTGATGGGAAAACTGCCGGGGTCATCCTCATCCTTTTTGATGCAACGGAAAAAGAGGAACGGGAACGGCTGCGGCGGGAATTTACGGCCAATGTTTCCCATGAGCTGAAAACGCCGCTGACTTCCATTTCCGGCTTTGCGGAGATCATGAAAAGCGGCATTGTTCCTCCGGAAGATATGGGGAATTTTGCAGGAAAAATTTACGATGAAGCCCAGCGGCTCATCGATATGATACAGGATATCATCAAGCTTTCCAAACTGGATGAAAAGGAAAGCCTTTTGGAAAAGGAACCGGTAGAACTGGATGCGCTCCTTCGGGAGGTCTGTGAAAGATTACAGCCCCAGGCGGAAAAACAACAGGTAAAACTGTTGGTACAGACAGAGCCTGTGCAGCTGTTTGGGGTGAAACAGATTTTGACGGAAATGGTCTACAATCTATGCGATAATGCCATTCGATATAACAAGCCCAAGGGAGAAGTACGCCTGATTTTGAAAAAAGAGGGAGAAAAACTTCTTCTGGAAGTGGCAGATACGGGCATTGGTATCGCCAAAGAAGAACAGGATCGTATTTTCGAGAGATTTTATCGTGTGGATGCCAGCCGTTCGGCAGAGAGCGGCGGAACAGGTCTGGGGCTTTCCATCGTCAAGCACGGTGCGGCTTTGCACGGAGGAGATGTTTCCATCGAAAGTGAGATCGGCAAGGGAACGACCATGCGGGTTTCTCTTCCTTTTGCAAAAAATCAATCAATGCTGTAAAAAAGCAAGTAAAAATCCCTTTCTTTTTCCTGAAAAGAGGGGGTTTTTTCGTATAATGAATTATATGTGGAAACCATCCAAATTTAAACTGGAAGAATATGGAGAATTACCATTCTTTGAAAAGAAGTATCGTGTAAAATGGATAAAAACGGGAAAGAAGTTTGTACATATTTAAGGGGGCTTCCTCTGGAATTATCTTGCATGCGAAACAAATGTATGCTAGAATGAAGCTGTGAGTTCAATGTGATTAAAAAATGTATGTTTGGTATAGTGCATCATCTTTAAAAGTATACTGTGTACTTTTTGGATTGCGAATTTTGTTGTTTAGGTCGTCTTTTCAGTCGACCTAGTTTCATATGTATATTTAGTGGGAAGAGGGTAGAAGGATCAATGAATAATTTTGAAAGTAATGTGCAATATATCAAATATCTTGTAAATAAAGAAGTTGCCAGTCGTTTTTTTCAGGGGACATTGGAAAAAGGCTTTTTCTCTGAGAAAGAGATCGCTGAATCCATCATTCCCGGTCCAAAGGCATCGTTCCGCTGCTGTATCTACAAGGAACGCCATATCATCGAAGATCGTGTGCATCTGGTCTTAGAGCCTACAAAAGATAATATCGTCATCAATGTATTGGATTCTGCCTGCGATGAATGTCCCATCGACCGTTTCGTGGTCAGCGATTCCTGTCGTGGCTGTCTGGGGCATAAATGTCAGGAAAATTGCCCGAAGGGTGCCATTTCTATTGTGAACCACAGAGCATATATCAATCAGGAACTGTGCATCGAATGTGGCCGATGCAAACAGGTATGTCCTTTCGGTGCCATCAGTGAGGTTATGCGTCCCTGTATGCGTGCCTGCTCCGTAGGGGCCGTTAAGATGGATGAAAACAGAAAAGCCATGATCGACCATGATAAATGTATTTCCTGCGGTGCCTGTGTCCATCAGTGTCCCTTCGGTGCCATTGTGGATAAATCCTTTGTTCTGGATGTGCTGACACTGCTGCGGGATTCCTGGAACAATACCAGCTATCACGTTTATGCGGTGGTTGCCCCTGCGGTGGCCAGCCAGTTCAGCGGGATAAAGGTTGGACAGGTCTTTGCCGGCATCAAGGAGCTTGGCTTCTATGAGGTAGTCGAGGGGGCTGTCGGCGGCGATATGGTTTCTGTTTTTGAAGCAGAGGAATTTGTGGAAACCATCGAAGAAAAGAAATGGAAAACCACTTCCTGCTGTCCTGCCTTTGTAGATTATGTCAGAAAATTCCATCCGGAATATATGGATCATGTATCCACCACAGTTTCCCCTATGATTGCTATGGCAAGAGCCATTCGTGCTAAGGATCAGAAGGCGAGAGTTATTTTTATCGGCCCTTGTACGGCGAAAAAGGTGGAAATCAAACAGGAGGATTTGAAGGGTGCGGTAGACTATGTACTGACCTTTGAAGAACTGCGGGCGATTTTTGATGCCAGAGGTATGGAGCTTGCGGAGCTGCCTGAAATTTCTGCAGGGGAGCCTTCTTCCTATGGACGTATCTTTGCCAGAACCGGCGGTGTAGCGGAAAGTGTGCGCCGTGTGGCAAAACTGGGCGGTATTGAAACGGAAATCAACCCCATCCGCTGCAGCGGTATTGAAGAATGTATCAAAGCTATGAAGCTGGCGTCCTTTGGCAGACTGGAGGAAAATCTGATTGAAGGCATGGCCTGCAAGGGTGGCTGTACCAATGGTGCTGCATCTATTTTCCATGATATGAGGGGGATTGAACGGGTCAACAGCTTCAGCAGAGAAACCTTGACCGATGACCCCAATGAAGGCATCCGTGGCTATGATATGACCGGGGTGAATATGGAACGGGAATTTGAAGAAGTGAAAAAGCTGGAAGAAGAAACTGCCGGCGAAAAAGCGAAGAAGAAAAAAACAACTGCTAAGGCGAAAAAAGAAGCCATTGCAGAAGGTGAAGTAGAATAACATACATAGTAAAAAAAGTCCCAAATCATTTGATTTGGGACTTTTCGTTTATACCGAGATCTCTTTTTCAGGATCTTTTTTCGGCATCCGTTTTAAAATGGGGATCAGGGAGATGGAAAGGGGCGTGAGAGAGCCGATCCATGCCAGCGGGTTGGCGATACAGGTGCCTGCATAGCCGATGACAGAGGTCAGCGCAATGGCACAAATGCTTCGCATCACCAATTCGGCAATACCTGCCACTGTGGGAACAAAGCTGTACCCAAGCCCCTGCAGGGAATAGCGGAACACGAACAGCAGCGCCAACAGAGAATAGCAGACCCCATTCACGATCAGGTATTCATGGGAAAGCCTGATGGCAACCGCATCCCCTGCCAGGAAGAGGGCAGAAAGGCTATCGCCGAAGCATACATCAATGACACCGATGAAAATGGCAAAGGCAATGGACATCAGGCTGCACTGGAAAATGCCCTGACGGATACGGTGGGGTTTGTTTGCACCGTGATTCTGACCAACATATGTCGCCATGGCGATACCAAAGGACATCAGCGGCAGGATCCCCAGATTATCCAGCTTGGATGCAGCTGTATATGCGGCAATCTCTGTGGTACCCAGGGTATTCAGGGCAAATTGTACAACAATGGTTCCCAGCGCGATGATAGAGCTTTGGAACCCCATGGGCAGCCCCAGTTTGAAATGCAGCCGCCAGTCTTCTGCTGTGCATTTGAAATGCTTCATACCAATTTGCAGAACGGGTACTTTCCATTTGATATAAAAAATGCAGAGAAAGCCGGAAAGAAATTGTGCCACAAGGGTGGCGATAGCTGCACCTTCTACACCCATACCCAGATGCAGGATGAAAGTCCAGTCCAAAATGATATTCAGCACGCAGGCGATGACCAGAAAGACCAGAGGGCTGATGCTGTCCCCAACGGCACGCATGGCGTTGGACATCAGGTTAAACAGCATACAGGAGGCCAGACCGCCCACGATAAAGATAAAATAACGATATGCATCGTCGAAGATTTCCGCAGGTGTACGCAAAACCTGCAGCAAAGGGCCTGTAGCCAAAAGCCCAAAGATGGTCAGAGCGATGGTCACCAGGATGCTGATGAGGCAGGAGACGGCAAAGCTGCGCTTTACGCCTTCTTCATCCTGGGCACCAAAGCGCTGGGCTGTGACGATGGACATGCCTGCGGTGGTACCTGTGGCAAAGCCCTGCAGCAGAAAGGTCAGCCCGCCGGTGCAGCCCACAGCTGCCAATGCATTGCTGCCAAGGGTACGGCCTACGATAAAGGTATCCGCCATATTATAGAATTGCTGAAACATGTTCCCAATGAGCAGGGGGATGGAAAAATATAAGATCTGCTTGGCAGGGGAACCGATTGTCATATCTTTTGCCATGAAATCACCTCTATTTTCTTTTGTAAACAGGGGAGAATCTCTTCCATAAAAAAATAAATATTGTACTTTGCAAGCAAATACAACATTTATTTTTTCTGAAAGGGGTTTCTCCGATTAAAACAAAAAACCAAGGTAATCAATACCTTGGTTTCTATGATGAGTCATCCGGGACTCGAACCCGGGACACCTGGATTAAAAGTCCAGTGCTCTACCGACTGAGCTAATGACCCGCAACGAAGATTAGTATATAGCAGGATCATATTTTTGTCAACACATTTTTTACAATTTTTTTATATTTTTTTCAAAAAATATCTTTTTCCGATATCTTAAGATTTTTGTAAGGAAAAAACTGTTTTTTTGTAAAATAAATTATGTATGATATAATCTAGGAAGTAGTTTGAAAAGGGGGACAATCATATGGAACAATTTAACATTTTAGTATGTGATGATGACAAAAGCATCGTAGATGCCATTGAGATTTATTTGAAACAGGAAGGCTACAATGTCATCAAGGCATATAATGGTCTGGAAGCTTTGCAGGCATTGGAAGAAAACGAAATTCACCTCATTTTGTTGGACGTGATGATGCCGGAGATGGATGGGCTGAATGCCACAGTGAAGATCAGGGAAACGCTGAATATCCCCATTATTATCCTCTCTGCCAAATCGGAAGATACGGATAAGATCCTGGGGCTGAATTTCGGGGCGGATGATTATATCACCAAGCCCTTCAATCCTCTGGAGCTGATGGCTCGTGTAAAAAGCCTGATGCGCCGCTATACAGCCCTGGGCAGCATTGCGGAGAAAAACAATATCATCCGCATTGGCGGCATCGAATTGGATAAGGATGCCAAGGAAGTGCGGGTGGAAGGAGAAAAGATCAAGCTGACGGCGACAGAATACGGGATCCTGCAGCTGCTGATGGAAAATGCGGGAAAAGTGTTCTCTATCGATGAAATATATGAAAAAGTTTGGAATGAAGCTTCCTTTGCTCCGGAAAATACGGTTTCTGTACATATTCGCCGTATCCGTGAAAAAATTGAGATCAATCCAAAGGAACCGAGATATCTGAAGGTGGTGTGGGGGATTGGCTACAAAATCGAAAAAATCTAAAGCGTATCAAATGAAATTCAAGGTCACTGCGGCAGTGCTGTTTTTTGCCTGTGCCATCTCTATTTTTTTCTGTGGCATTGTGGCGGTGAATATTTCCAAGGAATGGAATTGGGACGTCATCAATGCGGATACGGTTTATGATACGGAAGAATTTCGCGAATTTTTCAGCAATACCTTAGACCAGGTTGTGTTGGCAGATATCTATTACCAGAGCGAAGGGCGCATTGAAGCGGGCTTGGCTGTGGATCGGGAAGAATTGCTCAATGGTTTTAAACGGTATTATGGTATCATAGATGGGGTCATCACCGGCAATACGGAGGTCAACGAGACCTATGATGGACTGATCGTTTATGGAAACATTCCGAAAAGCCTCCATGAAAACCTGACAGAATATGAAGAACTGGTGGAAAGCCGCCTGCCTTCTTATTATAAGATGTACATTCAGAGGCAGCTGGATGAATATAAAAACTGCGTCCGTTATCTGGATGGGATGAAAAACTTCCTTTATTACGTAGAGGATGAAAACGGGAATGTGATCGGCGGCAATACAACCAAGAGCGAGATCGGCGAAGCGGAGCGTACGCTGGTGCTGTCCGCCGGCTTCAGCAGTGACCATTTGGGGAAAAACCCCTATTATTTCGATGTGTACGATAACTCTATCCTGGAGGAAAGCAATTTTAAGTTTTACGGTGCTATTCGAGATCCTCTTTTGCCGGGGGATGAATTTTATGACCTGTGGCAGGCCTTTGGTTTTGCAAAGCAGAGCATCCCCATCCTGTTTGCGGTCTTTGCTTTGTCTCTGCTGGGACTTTTGGCATGTATGATCTATCTGATACGGGTCACAGGGCAGAAGGAAAAAGGCGGTAAAGTACAGTTCACAGTGGTAGACCGCCTGTATAATGAGATCCATTTCCTTCTGGTGTTCCTTCTTTATGGGGTTGCATTTACGGTGGCAACGACCCTCATAGAGATCATCCTGCAGGGGCGCGTGGTTTTTTGGAACTATGTTTTTGCGACGATTTTAGGCACCCTCTATCTGGTGGCTGTGGCAGTGCTGCTGAGCTATGTTCTTTCTGTTGCAAGGCAGTTGAAGGACAGAAGTTTTTTCCGAAACACATGGATCTCCGCATCTATCCGCAGGATGAGCGAACTTTTTACCGGCAAGACCTTCCGCGGCTGGATGGCCATTGTTATGCTGTGCTATGGCCTGGGCAACTGCGTCATCATGGGCATGATGGTCATGGCTCCCTATTATGGATATCCGAAGTTCAGCCTGTTGGCGGGAATCGGCTTGGTTTTGTTCAATGTTTTGTGTATGTATTGGTTCATCCGTGCCCTGCGCTCTTTGAAGGAGATCATGGTTTCTGTTAAGGAAAGCTCCAAGGGGAATTTCTCCTATCCTTTGGATCTGAATAAGATTTCGCCCTCCTTCCTGAACTTTGCGGAGGATGTGGCCAATATCCAAGTTGGGCTGAAAAATGCTGTGGATGATGCGGTCAAGGGGGAACGGATGAAAGCAGAGCTGATCACCAATGTTTCCCATGACCTGAAAACACCTTTGACCTCCATTATTTCTTATGTGGATCTGCTGAAAAAGGAAAAGCTGGAAAATGAAAGAGCCAGCGGCTATGTGGATATCCTTCATGAAAAATCCTATCGCCTGAAGCAGCTCATTGAAGACCTGATCGAAGCCAGCAAGGCTTCCAGCGGCAATCTGACCGTAACGAAGATGCGGGTGGATTATAAACAGCTGACCCTGCAGGCTATGGGTGAGATGGAGGATAAGATGGAAGCGGTTGGGCTGACCTTTAAGATCAGCTGTGCAGAACCTGTATTTATCCATGCCGATGGCGGGCATATGTGGCGGATTCTGGAAAACCTTTTTTCCAATGTCATCAAATATTCCATGCCCCATTCCCGGGTGTATGTAGATATCTTTAAAATGGACGGATACGGCATCCTTGTGATGAAAAATATTTCTGCGGCACCCATTGATTTCGATGAGACCCGCCTGACGGAACGTTTTGTCCGGGGGGATGCCTCCAGAACGACGGAAGGCTCCGGTCTGGGGCTTTCCATTACCCAAAGTCTGGCGGAGATCCAGGATGGTACCTTTGGCATCCAGGTGGATGGAGATCTGTTCAAGGCTGTCGTCAGCATCCCTCTTTGGGAGGAGGAAGAAGAGGACGAAGAAAGCATGATAGAAGAAAAAGAGGAGGTATAAGCTATGGCAAAATATATGGGTGACAAGGTTGAGGATAGATTTGAAAAAATTTATAGTCAGGGCGTGAGCAATGTGATGGAAATTTGGGTGGATAGAGAAACAGGGATACAGTATCTTTACCATTCCGGCGGATATTCCGGCGGGCTGACACCGTTGCTGGATAAAGAAGGCAAGCCCCTGATCCACGATCCCTATCAATTGTAAGAAAAAAAGTGTCTGATCTTCTGCAGGTGTTTTTTGAAACGAACACTGGAAAATCAGGCACTTTTCTTGTGTAAAAATGGTTGCAGGCAGAATTATGCTGATGTATACTACTGTAGAAAAAAACGGAAAAAGGGAGGGAAGACCCTTTGGGCAAGCATTTATTTGGAAAATATCAGGATAAATTTGACAGAAGTGAAAATAATCTGATTCATTTTGTTATGTGGGGCTGCGGCGGTCTTTGTATTGGCTTTGTCATTGGTCTGGTGGGGATCGCATTCCATTTGTCGCTGGAATGGGCGACGGAAGTTCGCATGGCAAATCCTTGGCTGATCTGGCTTTTGCCTGTGGGCGGTCTTGCTATCGTGCTGGCCTATCGCCTGGCGGGGATGGAAAAGGACAGGGGGACAAATTTCATCCTGGTGGCTGTGCGCTCCAATGAACCAGTTACCTTGAAAACAGCACCGCTGATCTTTTTCAGTACAGTGGTGACCCATTTACTGGGCGGCTCTGCCGGCAGGGAAGGGGCTGCACTGCAGCTGGGCGGCAGCATTGCTTCCAGCTTTGGGCGAAATTTTCAATTGAATGAAAAAGAAGAACGGATCATGACCATGTGCGGTATGGCGGCTGGGTTCGCTGCTTTGTTTGGCACACCCCTGACTTCAGTGATCTTTGCCATGGAAGTCATCACCGTTGGGGTCATGCATTATTCTGCCATCGTGCCCTGTATCATTTCTGCCTTGGTGGCGTCGGGTCTTTCCAAGGCTGTTGGCATCAGGCCCACTGCCTTTGAGATCGTCGGCATCCCGGAAACCATCGGGCTGGAGAACTGCTGGCTGGTTGCAGTGCTGGGGATTTTTTGTGCGGTGCTGAGCGTTTTGTTTTGTATTGTGATGGAGCATACAGGCCATGCCTATCGGAAATATTTCAAGAATCCTATGGTAAGGGTTTTTGTTGGCGGCTGTATCGTGATTGGGGCGACCTATCTGGCAGGTTGCAGAGATTATAACGGCGCGGGCATGGATATCATTGTGAAAGCTCTGAATGGGGATGCCAAAACAGAGGCATTCTTATTGAAGATCCTTTTTACAGCATTGACGCTGGGGGCGGGCTACAAAGGCGGCGAGATCGTCCCTTCCTTCTTTATCGGGGCGACTTTTGGCTGCATTGTGGGGCCTTTGATGGGGCTGCCTGCCGCTTTTGCGGCTTCCCTGGGGATGGCAGCGGTTTTTTGCGGCGTGACAAACTGCCCTTTGGCATCTATCATGCTTTGTATCGAGCTGTTCGGTTTCCATGGAACAGCCTATTATGCTCTTTGCTGTGCCATCAGCTATATGCTTTCCGGCTACTATGGTCTGTATTCGGAACAGAAGATCATGTATTCCAAAGTAGAACCGGAATTTATCAATAAGAATGTCCATTGATAAGTGGGTTTGAAGATGCAATGGGAATAAAAAGAACACTGTATACGGTTTGTGTATAAAATGGATTTATGCATTGATTTATGCAATGTTGCACGGGAAACAAAAAAGCGGTTTTTTCGAAGAAAACCGCCCTTTTTTATGGTAATCCTGCTGTTTATGTATATTTTCACTAAAAAATATTTCAAAAAATATAATTTATAGTTGAATTTGATTATTGTATTTTATGCACTTGGCGAGTATAATTCCATTTATAAAATAACACGAAAAAAGTGTATAAACTTGGGAGGAAGATTATTATGAAAAAATTTATGAAAGGCCTTTTGGCTACAACAATGGTATTTGCAATGGCAACTTCTCTGGTTGGCTGCGGCGGCAGCTCCGAAGAACCTGCAGCAGATGATGCAGCAGCAACAGGCGAAACACTGATCATGGCTACAAACGCAGAATTCCCTCCTTACGAATTCTACGAAGGCAGCGATGTAGTTGGTATCGATGCTGAAATCGGTGCAGCAATCGCTGAAAAACTGGGCATGGGCTTCCAGATCGAAGATATGGCATTCGATTCCATCATCCCCGCAGTAACAAGCGGCAAAGCAAGCTTCGGTATGGCTGGTATGACAGTAACAGAAGATCGTCTGCAGAGCGTTGATTTCTCCGATTCCTATGCAACAGGCGTACAGGTAGTTATCGTAAAAGAAGGTTCCGACATCGCATCCGTTGATGATCTGTTTGCAGAAGGCGCTTCTCACGTAGTAGGCGTTCAGACAGGTACAACAGGTGACATCTACACAACAGGCGATATCGCTGATGCAGGTCTGGGTACAGTAGAACGTTTCCCTAAGGGTGCTGATGCTGTTCTGGCTCTGACACAGGGCAAAATCGACTGCGTTGTTATCGACAACGAACCTGCAAAAGAATTCGTTGCAGCAAACGAAGGCCTGACAATTCTGGACACAGAATATGCAGTAGAAGATTATGCAATCTGCCTGGCAAAAGACAGCGAACTGACAGAAAAGGTCAACGCAGCACTGGCTGAACTGATCGCTGACGGCACAGTTCAGAGCATCATCGACAAATACATCAGTGCTGAATAATTTTCAATCAGTCTTGACACAAAATGCTTCAGGGGTGGCGAAAGTCCACCCCTGTTTTGTGATTGAAAACGGAGAAAAGGAGGAATGTTTGGAATGAGCTTGAAAGAAAAATTTATATTCAACTTCATTCAGGATGATCGTTGGAAATATATCGCAGACGGTCTGGTAGTTACGCTGCAGGTCACATTTTTTGCAGTGCTGCTGGGCATCGCTTTGGGTATCATCATCGCCATCATCCGCTCTACTTATGATAAAAACAGCAGTTCTATGCGAGGCTTCAGCAAATTCATCCTTTCTGTGATGAACCTGCTCTGCAAAGTCTATTTGACTGTCATCCGCGGCACACCCGTTGTTGTACAGCTGATGATCATGTATTTTGTTATTCTGGTATCATCTAATAATAAGATCCTTGTAGCAGTGCTGGCGTTTGGTCTGAATTCCGGTGCATACGTTGCAGAAATCTTCCGCAGCGGCATCATGTCCATCGACCAGGGACAGTTTGAAGCAGGCCGCAGCCTAGGCTTCAATTTTGTGCAGACCATGCAGTATATCATCATTCCACAGGCATTCAAAAACGTGCTGCCTGCATTGGCAAATGAATTTATCGTGCTGCTGAAGGAAACATCTGTTGCGGGCTATGTTGGTCTGCAGGATCTGACAAAGGGCGGCGATATTATCCGTAGCCGTACCTATGAAGCATTTATGCCCTTGATCGGCGTTGCCATCATCTATCTGGTAATGGTAATGTTTTTCACATATCTGGTGGGTATCCTTGAAAGGAGGTTGAGAAACAGTGAACGCTAATGAAACTTTGATCAAAGTAGAAAATCTGCAGAAATATTATAAAGGCGGTGCCATCAAAGCACTGGACGGTATCAATACAGAAATCAAACAGGGCGAAGTTGTCGTTGTCATTGGCCCTTCCGGCTCCGGTAAATCTACGTTCCTGCGTTGCCTGAACCTGCTGGAAGTGCCCACAGGAGGCAGCATCTTCTTTGAAGGCACAGATATTACAGATGAAAAAACAGATATTAATATCCATCGCCAGAAAATGGGTATGGTGTTCCAGCATTTCAATCTCTTCCCCCATATGACAATACTGAAAAATATGATCATTGCGCCCATGAAGCTGCGGAAAAAAAGCGAAGCAGAAGCTACAGAAATGGCAATGGAACTGCTGAAACGTGTTGGGCTGGAAGACAGAGCCAATGCATATCCTTCTCAGCTTTCCGGTGGTCAGAAACAGCGTATTGCCATCGTTCGTGCCCTGTGCATGGAACCTGAAGTGATGCTGTTTGACGAACCGACTTCTGCTCTGGACCCTGAAATGGTTGGTGAAGTTCTGGAAGTTATGAAGCAGCTGGCTCATGATAACATGACAATGGTCGTTGTTACCCACGAAATGGGCTTTGCAAAAGAAGTTGGCACTCGCGTGATGTTTATGGCGGATGGCAAACAGGTGGAAGAAGGGACTCCCAAAGAAATCTTCGAAAATCCTAAGAGCGACCGTCTGAAACAGTTCCTGGCAAAGGTTTTGTAATGTAAAAAATAAAAGTGAAAGAGAATCTGTGAATCTTAAGATTTTCTTTCACTTTTTTTATTTTGTTGAACAGAAAAGGGCTCCCTGATACAATGAAAAAAAGACAGAGAAAATGAGGTGATTGAATGAACCCGTTTTATATTTTGATTTTCATACTTCTTTTAGCAGGTGTGGGAGTGGGTTTTCTGGCTGCCTGGGCGAAAAGGAACAATCGTGTCGGCATAATAAAGGCGATTCTCTGGGGGTCTGTGATTTTTTTCGGATGCTTCAATTTTCCTCTTGGGAGCGACTATTCTCCGTTGAAAGGGTACGAATTAGCCCTGTTCGTTCTTGTATATTGTGAGATAGGAAGAGCGGCATTCCATTTTTATAAGAAGGAAGAATGGAAAAAGGTTGGTTTGTTGTCAGTTGGTATGACGCTTTTGGGAATGGTTTGCAGATATTTTCTGGAATATGGAGAGGTATCCAATACATATAACTTTACCCCTGAAAATATTATATTTTACGCCGTTATGGCACCTCTGCTTATTCTGTTTAATTATTTTCTGCAAAACAAATATTCTGGAAAAAAATAAGACAAGCCCTGAACAAAATGTTCAGGGCATATTTTTTAAACGATTCAATTTATTTTTCAGGAATTTCAGATTCATCCATCAAAGGAATGCCTGCCTCCGCCAGAGCCTGGGCAAACATGCCCTTGCCGGTGATGAGGGTTTTGGTGAATGTGCCGTCATAGATTTGTTTGCAGCCGCAGGAAGGGCTGCGGGGCTGGAGGATAGCAAGATCGATACCTTCTCCCGCCAGCCTTGCCATGGTTTTTTCCGTGCCTGCTTGGAAAAATTCTGTCACATCTTCTCCATTGGCATTGATGGCTCTGCCATTCTGCAATTCCACAGGGATTCTGGGAATTGGCAGTCCGCCTGCCACTTCCGGGCAGACGGGAATGACCTCGTGCCCCTTGATATAATCCAGAACGGATTGGCTGCGGTTGTTGCCGCCGCTGTATTTGCAATTATGCCCCAAAAGGCATGCACTGACTGCGATTTTCACAAAAACGCCTCCTTAAAATGTATCCAATGCATTCTGCAGGTCCCCAAAGAATTTGGATAAATGGTATCCATCCATCACAGCATGGCTGATGGTCAGGGTGAGGGGCAGAGTGGTTTTGCCCTTTTCTTCCGTATATTTCCCGAAGGTGATAAGAGGGAAGAGATTGGGCATGCCGCCGTAATTCACAGGGCAATAGGCTTCATAACTGAGCCAGGGCACACAGGAGATGCAGAAAAAGTTTTTCGGCTGCCCTTCTTTTACCTTGATGCCCTTTTTATCCTTGTAGGTTTCCGCATCGGTCAGCAGATTGTTGTAGAAGGTATCAAAATCCTTGTCATAGGGGCTCCAAACATCGGAGAAGGTCTTATCATCCTCGTGGAAGATGGTGAAATTGGGGTTCAGGTAGGAATAAT
>SFGI01000009.1 GCA_004557645.1 [Eubacterium] saphenum
GACATTCCACAACGATATTTGGATGGAGCGACAGCCGCTTGTATAATTTTTTTGTATAATTCCCCAGATAGGATTCCCTGTCATACCCAATCACAGGATAGTGATTTAATTCCTGAATAGAAACTTCTGTGCATCCTTCCAGGGCATGTCCCTTCGGGGTAATGAGAATCATTTCCTCCTTGATGATCGGAAAGAATTCCAGCTCTTCATTCTCTGTGTAGCCTCCAAAGCCAACATCCAATTCCCCGCTTAAAACCTTTTTGGTAATGGCTTTTGTATGATTCTGATAGAAATTAAACGTAACGGTTTTATTTTCTTCTTTATTCAGAAAATTTCTCACATTATGGGGAATATAGTGGCTTGCCAGGGGAAATACATAGCCAATGTCTATTTTTCCGCCGTCCCCTGCCAGTTCCGTCATCTTCGTCTTTGCAATTTGGCACTCACTGACGATACGGTTTGCATATTCCAAAAATAATCTGCCGGCTTTGGTCAGATTGACACCTCTCCCATTTTTCTCAAAAAGCAGAATTCCAAATTCCTCCTCCAAGGCTGCAATGGATCTGCTCAGGGATGGCTGGGACAGATATAATTCCTCCGCTGCCTTCCGAAAATTCTCGTATTTTGCCACTGTCTGAAAATAATAAATCTGATTGAGTGTCATGACTGCCTCCTCGTATCTCCCAATGCTATCCTTTTTAATATCCGCTTTTTTCCATATCCTTTTTACTTACGATTATACCATTTTGATACCCTGAATGCATCATTTTTCGACTTGTTTGGCATTAGACATTCCGCACAAATATTGTTATTGTAAAGGTGTTCATATCGTTAGGTTTTTAACGAGAAAGAGTTGGTGTTTCTACCGTTTGTGACAAAACACATAGAAAATGCAAAAAACTCTCACCAAAAACAAAGAAAAAGAATAAAGGAGATTAAAACCATGAACAAAAAGTACTTACCTAGTGCATTGATTTTGTACCTTAACTATTTTATCCATGGCATTGGCTGCTCCATCTTAGGTCAGGCAGTCATCAAAGATGCGCTGGCAGCAAGCTGGGCAGTAGAAGCAATGGCAATCACAGCGATCTCTGCTGCTCTGGGCCTGGGTCGACTGATCGCCCTTCCCATTGCCGGTCCCCTTTCCGATAAACTGGGGCGTCGTATTTCCTGCGTCATCGGCGGTGCTTCTTACGCAATTTACTTAATGGGTCTTGCCTTCGCCTTCAACGCAGGCACAAACGGCGGTTATCAGATCGCTTACATCTGTGCCATCATCGGCGGTATCGCAAACTCCTTCCTGGATACAGGTATCTACCCCGCAGTGGGCGAAGTATTCTACAAAGCTCCCGGTGTTGCAACAATGGGCATCAAATTCTTCATCTCCATTTCTCAGATGCTGCTGCCCTTCGTACTGGGCGTTGCCGTAACAACAGCTGCTTCCGGTCTGGTATCCTACAACCCTCTGTTCATCGGCTGTGGTATCTGCTATCTGGTACTGGTCGTTCTGATTTTCTTCGCACCCCTGCCTGATACAGATGCGAAAAAAGAAGCAAAAGAAGGTCTGATTGCCAGCCTGAAGAAAACACATTTCTCCATCGAATCCATCGCTATGATTCTGATCGGCTTCACTTGCACAGGTACATTCCAGCTGTGGCTGAACTGCGCACAGAACTTCGCAAAAGAAGTGGTTGGTTGGGCTGACCCTTCCATTATGCAGACATACTACTCCATCGGCACAATGATGGCACTGATTGTAACTGCTTTCCTGACACGCAAAATCAAAGATGTACGCTTCATCATGGTTTACCCTGCAATCTGTCTGGTAACAATGATTTTCGTACTGACAGGCAAATCTCAGATGCTCTGCGTGGTTGGTGCCTTTGCCATTGGCTGGGCTGGTGCCGGCGGTCTGCTGCAGATTGCAACTGCCGTATGCAATATGCTGTTCCCCAAAATCAAAGGTACAGTTACTGCACTGGTTATGATTGCATCTTCTCTTTGTAACTACACCATCCTGACAGCAGCTTCCAAAATGACTCCCTCCGGCGTTATGACAATGAACATTGTTCTGACTGCAATCGGCGTACTGCTGGGCTTGTTTGTAAATCTTCGCTACACAAAGATGGTTGCCCTTGCGTCCGAACAATAATCCAGTATATAATCAAAATAGCAAGAAAGGATGAAATTTGTTATGAATACAGTTCGTGTTAGAGATATTGAAATCGGTGCCGGCATTCCCAAAATTTGCGTACCCATCGTCGGCGTAACAAAAGAAGATATTATCGCAGAAGCAAAAACATTTGATTCCATTCCTGTTGATGTTGTGGAATGGCGTGTAGACTGGTTTGAAGGTGTATTTGATTTTGCACAGGTGCTGGATGTCCTGAAAGACCTGAGAGAAGCACTGGGCAACACACCCCTGCTGATGACCTTCCGTACTTCCAAAGAAGGCGGTGAAAAAGCAATCGAAGATGCTGACTATGCAGCACTGAACATCAAGGCTGCACAGTCCGGCTATGTTGATCTGGTAGACGTGGAAGTCTTTACAGGTGATGCCATCGTAAAAGAAATCATCGAAGGCGCTCATGCCGCAGGTGTAAAGGTTGTTGCATCCAATCATGATTTCTTCAAGACTCCCGATAAGGATGATATCGTTGGGCGTCTCAGAAAGATGCAGGAATTGGGCGCTGATATTCCTAAGATCGCTGTTATGCCTCAGAACAAAAAGGATGTACTGACACTTCTTGCTGCTACAGAAGAGATGGTATCCGAATATGCAGACAGACCAATCATTACTATGTCCATGGCAGGCACCGGCGTAATCAGCCGTCTTTGCGGCGAAGTATTCGGTTCCGCGCTGACCTTCGGTGCTGCCAAGAAGGCTTCTGCGCCCGGACAGATGGGCGTGAATGATTTAAATACTGTTCTGACTTTACTGCACAGCGCATTATAAATCTCTGATACTCTCGTTGCCTGAAGCTCTGATTGAACTTCAGGCAATCTTTTCAATTGCTACCTGCAAGGAGGAAGAAATGAAAAAAGCACTTCATTGGCTAGATGAAAATCTGGAAGAATTTATCCTTGTAATGCTTCTCATCGGCATGACCCTTATCATGGGCATACAGGTCTTCTGCCGTTATGTACTGGGAATGTCTTTGTCCTGGTCAGAAGAGTTGACACGCTATTTATTCATCTGGTGCGGATTTATCAGTGTCAGTTATTGCAGTAAAAAATGCTTATCTATTAAAATCGAACAATTTGTTGCAATCTTTCCACGGCGCGGAAAGGCGATATTCAAGGTCATCAACCACACCTTTGAGCTTATATTCTTTCTATATATGATTCCATTTGCCTATTCCTATATGCGCTCTTCCGTAGAAAGCGGTCAGGTTTCCCCTGCCTGCTCGATTCCCATGTACTATATTCAGGCAGCACCATTTGTTTCTTTTATTCTGGTTGCATTTCGTATCCTGCAGCGCTGGATCATCGAATTTCGCATTGCCAAAGGGGAGGACGTTTTCGACCCTGCACATCCAGAACGAAATACACCGAAGTCATTTATCGAGGCAAATGCAGACGCAGGTGTGGATAACCGCATAAAAAATATCAATGATTCCGGGAAGGAGGGTTTGTAATGCCAGTCGCTTTACTATTTATTATTTTTGTGGTCGGTCTGATCATTGCAATTCCTGTGTCCATTACGCTTGGAATCACAGCGGTTCTTCCTTCCGTCTGCGATCCGTCTTTTACAGTGGGAGCAAAATATTTGATCCGCGCGATGTTTAGCGGTCTGGATTCCTTTCCATTACTGGCAGTTCCCATGTTTGTTCTGTCAGGAATCATTATGGCTAAAGGCGGTATCTCCCGAAAATTGTTTGACATTTTTGCATATTTTCTCGGAAATCTGACAGCAGGGATGCCGTGTGCAGTGATCGTAACCTGTCTTTTTTACGGTGCGATCTCCGGTTCTGCCCCTGCCACCGTTGCCGCTGTGGGAAGCATGACAATTCCGATCCTGACAAGCCTTGGTTATGATCTTACCTTCACCACTGCCATTGTTGCCGTTGCCGGAGGTTTGGGGGTTATTATCCCTCCAAGTATTCCATTTATCATGTATGGTATGGCATCCGGTGCTTCCGTAAGCAATTTGTTTCTGGCAGGTATCATTCCCGGCCTTATGATTGGCGGACTTCTTATGTTCTATGCTATTTATTATTGTAAGCGCAATGGGGAAGATAAGGAAAAAATCCACACAGAAGTAAAAAAATTACATGAAAAAGGTTTATTTAATGTAGTAAAAGAAAGCTTCTTTGCAATCCTCAGCCCGATCATCATCCTTGGATGTATCTACAGCGGGGTTGCATCACCGACAGAGGCAGCAGTTATTTCTGTATTTTATGCTCTGTTCATCAGTCTGTTTGTGTATAGAAGCATTCACATAAAAGATATCTGGGAAATCCTGAAAGAAGCCATTAGAACATTTACACCGATTCTTTTTATCCTAGCGACCTCCACTGCTTTTTCCAGAGTCCTGACACTGATGCAGGTTCCTCAGACAGTCAGCGGATTTATCAGCAGTAACTTCCACAGCCCGGTCCTGATTCTTCTGGTGATCAATCTGTTCCTTTTGATCGTGGGCATGGTCATGGATACAACGCCTGCCATTCTGATTCTGACACCGATCCTTCTTCCGATCGTGACGAATCTTGGCATGGATCCGGTTCAGTTTGGTGTCATCATGGTCGTAAACCTTGCGATCGGATTTGTAACTCCTCCGATTGGGGTAAACCTTTTTGTTGCCAGCTCCCTTACGAATGTACCGGTTATGAACATTGCAAAAAAAGCAATGCCTATGATAATTTACTTCTTGCTTGCATTGCTTCTGATTACATTTATACCTGCAATTTCTCTGGCACTATTATAGAAAAATGAAGTGACCAAAGGTCACTTTATCACAGGAGGAAATCAAAAATGAAATTAAGTATGATAAAAACACATCTTTTCTCCGTTGGAATGATACTAGTGGCGATATCCGCTTTCGCTCTCACAGGCTGCAAAAGCTCGGGGGAAGAAAGTGTACAGCGTTATGCATGGCCCCTTGCCACAGCAAGCCCGGAGGATACAGTTACGCAGATTTACTCCGAAAAGTTTGCCGAAGAGGTCTTTCGCCTCAGCAATGGGGAAATGAAAATTCAGGTGTATGCAAACTCCACGCTGGGGGGCGACCGTGACCTTTTGGAAACATGTGCAGACGGTGATATTCCGTTCGTTGTTCAAAATACTGCCCCGCAGGTAACTTTTATGCCCAACCTTGCGGTATTTGATCTCCCCTGTGTGTTTGATACCATAGATGATTGCAGGGAGACCATCGATAATCCGGAATTTTACAGCCTGATCAGCGATATTTATACGGAAGGGGGGTATCACCTCCTTGGAATGGCCGATCAGGGATTCCGTGTGATGAGTACAAATAAAGCCATCTCTGATTTTTCAGATTTCAAAGGACAGAAAATCCGAACGATGGAGAATAGCTACCACCTGGCATTTTGGAAAAGCATAAACGCCAATCCTACCCCAATGAGTTTTAGCGAAGTATACATCGGGCTTCAGCAGCACACCATTGATGCTCAGGAGAACCCATACGAAGTCATTGTTTCCAACAGGCTTTACGAACAGCAGGATTATGTGGTGGAGACCAATCATCTTCCGCATCTGATTTCCTTGATGGTAAATGATGAATTTTTCCAGAATCTTTCTAAAGAAGAACAGGAAATCATAACAGAGGCTGCAAAAATTGCAACCATATATGCTAGAAAGCAGTCTGACGAGAGGATTGCCGATCGTATGGCTACCATTGAAGAAAGCGGCACAAAAATCCTTACACTTTCTGATGAGGTAAGAAACGAAGTCCGGGAAAGCTCCCAGAAAATATACGATTCTATCAAAGAGAATATATCTGAAGATATCTACAATGTATATTTGAGAAAGAAATAATATTCTATTTTACCAAATAAACTCCATAGGCTCCCCATCACCGAAACAGATCCGGTGATGGGGAGCCTTTTTTTATATTTTCGAGATTTGGTGTCTTATGTTTGTTTTCCATTTTTATTTCTAACTGACTGATCAGGGTGATTTGTTCCATAGTCAAGGAAGTAAACATAATTTTTAAAGATACGATTCTGCGCTTATGTCTGACGCAGGGGAGGATATCTCTAACGACATGGAAGGGTTGAAAAATGCAATGAAAAACGGAAATGATACTGTCAAAACAGATATGCGCCAAATCAGCGATCAATTTCAGAAGATCATGGACTTATTGTTCGATGAGATAGAAGACCTGCGAAACGGCGAAGATCAGGATGATATTTTTATCGATGCTTCCGATGAGGAGATCAGCCGAACGAAGCAGGGAAGCTCGCCAACAGCCGTAATTTTGGGGCAGCGAAGGGAGATCGAAATGCCGGGGGTATCGCTGGGGTCATGTCTATCGACTTGGCGGCAGGAAAAATGTCACATAATAGAATTGGTTTCAATTTTTATTATACAGAAAGTGTTCTCAATAATCCGCATATATATGTGGGTTTTTTATTCAAATTGAATATATTGTTTCTCTTCAAGTATTGACATTTTGGCACATTTGAGTATATACTTAATAAAAATAAGTACAATCTCAAAATATCATATAAAGGTTCTACGAAAAATAAGCACAATGGGAAAGCGTTAAAACGCAGCCATGTGTAACGTAATACTCAAAAGCTTATTTCTAAAAAGTAACACAATCAACAAGTACTAACGGGCTTTTTTATATGGTCTGTATTACGGAAGGGAGGAACCTATGGGGGACGATATCAAACTTCGGGTTTCAAAAATTGAAAAATCTTTTCCGGGTGTAAAGGCTTTGGACAAAATTGACTTTACAGTTAGAAAAGGGACGGTACATGCGCTTTGCGGTGAAAATGGTGCAGGCAAGTCCACACTGATGAAAATCATCAACGGGATCTATAAACCCGATGCCGGCGAAATCTATATCGATGAACAGCCGGTAAAAATCAAAGATCCCATCAAAGCAAGATCCCTGGGTATCGCTATGATCGCACAGGAATTGAACTATGTACCTGAAATGTCCGTAGAAGAAAATATCTTCTTGGGACGTCTGCCTGTGGATAAGCTGGGCAGAGTAAAGTGGAGAGAAGTGCGGGAAAAAACAGTTAAACTGCTGCAGGACGAGCATCTCCCTTACAAACCTACAGATAAGCTGAAAACGCTGACAACATCTGATATTCAGATGCTGGAGATCATGAAAGCCATCTCCAACGATGCATCCATCATCGTAATGGATGAACCTACTTCCTCTATCACACAGAAAGAAGTAGAATTGCTGTTCAAAAAAATCGAGATTTTGAAAGCGAAGGGCTGTGCCATCATCTATATTTCCCATAAGATGGACGAAGTATTCCGTATCGCTGACGATATCACTGTATTCCGTGATGGTACAGTAGTGAAGAGCATGCGGGCGGAAGATACGAATATCGACGAGGTCATCGCGCTGATGGTAGGCCGTCGTATGGAAAATGTATATCCCAAAGAAGAGATCGAGATCGGCGAACCTCTGCTGGAAGTAGAAGGACTGAAGAGCGGTCAGCTGTTCGAAGATGTTACGTTCCATGTTGGCAAAGGTGAGATCGTTGGCTTTGCCGGTCTGGTAGGTGCAGGCCGAACAGAAGTCATGCGTACCCTGTTTGGTCTGGAACATACAGATGCGGGTACAGTAAAAGTACACGGTCAGGAGGTCAAAACAAAACATCCCTCCGACAGTATCAAGCATGGCATGGTAATGCTGTCTGAAGACCGCCGTCGTTACGGTATCATTCCTATGAGAAGTGTTCGCGAAAATGCCAGCCTGTCCTCTTTGGAAAAATTCTTCTATGGCGGTCATGCCCATAGAAAAGAAGAAGAACAGACAGTTGCGAAATATTTCGATAAAATGAGCGTAAAAACGCCTTCTCAGGAAACAGCGATCCAGTCTCTGTCTGGTGGTAACCAGCAGAAGGTATTGCTGGCAAAGTGGATGATGCGCGATCCGGAAGTCATGATCTTGGACGAACCTACCAGAGGGATCGACGTAGGTGCAAAATTTGAGATCTATAAACTGATGACAGAAGTGGCACAAGCAGGTAAAGCAGTCGTAATGGTTTCCTCTGAGCTGCCCGAATTGATCGGTATGTGTGACAGAATCTATGTTATGAACCAGGGTCATATTGCTGGTGAACTGAAGAGAGAGGAATTCTCTCAGGAAGCGATCATGGTTTATGCTACTGGTACACATAGCATTATTCAGGAATAATAAAGGAGGAGATCTATCGTGAAAAATAGTAAAGCAAGTCATCTGATGACGAAATACTCAATTTTCTTCGTTCTGTTGTTTATGATCATCATTTCCACAGTGATGAATGATAACTTCTTAAGCTCCAGAAACATTACAAACATTGCCGTACAGCTTTCCGTAGCTACGATTCTGGCTTATGGTGAAATGGTTCTGATCGTATCCGGTCTGCTGGACCTGTCTTCCGGTGCGGTATTGGCTTTGGCCGGCGTATTGTCTGTCAGCCTTTATAAATCGACAGGTTCTATGGCAGTTGCTTTTGCGGTTGCCATTGGCGTTGCTGTGATCTTCAATATGATCAACGCATTCTTTGTAGCAAACTGTAACATGCCTGCCTTCATCGTAACACTGGCGACCCAGATGGCTGCCAGGGGGTTAGCTCTGTTGTATACATCCGGTCAGAATATCCTGCAGATCGGCGGTTATGTAAAAGTAGGTCAGGGGAAAATCGGTCCTTTGCCCATCCCTGTTATCTTCATGATCGTAGCAACGATAGTCATCTGGTATATTATGAACCATACGAAGCTGGGACGTTCCTTCTATGCCATCGGTGGTAATGAAGAAGCATCCGTTGCTTCCGGTATCAACGTTGTAAAATCCAAATACCTGGCATTCCTGATCAATGGTATCCTGGTTGGTATCGCCGGCGTTCTGTTCATGGCTCGTGTAAACGCTGGTCTGCCCAACGGTGCTGTTGGTTATGAAATGGAAGGTTTGACAGCTGCCATCGTCGGCGGTACAAGCTTCTCCGGCGGTGTTGGTACAACATCCGGTACACTGATTGGTTCCTTCATCATTGGCTGTCTGAACAACATCATGAACCTGCAGGGCGTAGACTCTTATATCCAGCAGGTAGTCAAAGGCATTATCATCGTAGTAGCTGTACTGTATGATATTCGCTTCAAAAACAAAAAAGCGCCTAAAGTTATCCTGAAAAAAGAGGATGAAGAAGAAAAGAAAGAGGAAGCACCTGCGGCAAAAGCATAAGCTTCATTTCCTAACAAAGGCTTTTATTTGAGCATTCAAATTCAAATAGAGCAAAATTTCTCACAAGAAAATTTCAAAAAAGAAAGGGAGAGAGTAACATGAAAAAGTATTTAGCAGCATTTATGGCACTGGCTATGGCAGCAACTGCACTGACAGGTTGTGGCGGCGGTGAAACAGCAACTGAAGAAACATCCGGCGATGTTTACAAAGTAGCTTATATCGCAAGAGCACAGTCCGACTCTTTCGCAGCATGGCTGGCAAACGAAATGGTAGCAGCAGCAGAACAGTATCCCGATATTGAACTGACTGTATTCGATGGCCAGGCTGATGATGCCAAGGAAAACGGAGCAATTGAAAACGCTATCGCTAACGGCTTCGATGCAGTTATCGTACAGCCCAACAACGGCGAAGCACAGAGACCTTATGTGGAACAGGTTGTAGCAGCTGGTCTGGTTGCAATCACAACAAACTCCAGAATCGCTGATATCGAAGGCGCATCCTCTGTCGATGCTGACCCTTACAAACAGGCTCAGGTAAACGCTGAACTGGCTCTGGAACAGATTCCTGAAAATGCAAAAGTAGTAGTTCTGAATGGTCCTTCCGGTAACTTCCACGCTGACGAAAGACGTGTTGCATGGCAGGAAGTATTCTTCGATGCAAGACCTGACGTAACAATCGTAGGCGAAGACTATGCTAACTGGAACAAAGACGAAGCTATGAACCTGATGGAAGACTGGACAATCGCTTACGGCGATATCGATGCAGTTATCTCCATGAACGACAACATGGCTGCTGGTGCTCTGGAAGTAGTTAAAGGCAACGAAATGTACGACGATATGCTGGTATACGGCGTTGACGGTACAGCAGAAGCTTGCCTGCTGATCGAAGAAGGCAGAATGACATCCACATGTCTGCAGTCCGCTATCGACCTGGCAGCTCTGAACCTGGAAACAGTTCACAAACTGCTGACAGGCGAAGAAACACAGATCGACACAGATATCGCAGAAGTTCTGATCACACAGGACAATGCAACAGAATATGTTGAAATGTACAGAGAAAGAGGCCAGATCACAGACTAATTGCAGGTAATTCATAGTAATGTATACTGTAATTTCTGATTGACGTAATCTCGGATTTTTAGAGGTACCATTTTCGGTTCGGCCGGAGGTGGTACCTCCTTTTTTGTAATAGCGGAAAAAACCATTTCAGATAATGTTTTGACTGGCTCTGCTTGCAGAAGACAGTCAAAACAGGGGCTGAAAATGATTTGCGGAGCAAATATCATAGTCCGAAGGACTGTGAACCCGTTAGGGCAATCGGAGTAAGGCAAAGCCTTGCGAATGGTTTTTAAGAATTCTTCCTGTTTGAAAGGATAGAAACGTTGCATAATTTCTCTGATACTGGTATCATAAAAAGTACAGATTTGTATAAAAACAAATCCAATAGAAGGTATTTTCAAAAGACAATAAAATGAAGTGAAAGCGAGGAGAGTAACATGAAAAATAGAGCAGCATATATGGTAGAACTGAACAAAATGGAGATCAGAGAAGTGCCCGTTCCCGAACCCAAGGAAGGCGAAGTTCTGATCAGAGTGGAATACGTTGGGATCTGCGGTTCTGACGTACATTATTTCCATGACGGCAGATGCGGCGACTTCGTGGTAGACGGCGAATTTATGCTGGGCCATGAAGCAGGCGGTGTTGTTGAAAAACTGGGCCCCGGCGTAACCTCTCTGGCTGTTGGCGATAAAGTTGCACTGGAACCCGGTATCACCTGTGGTCAGTGTGAATTCTGCAAATCCGGCAGATATAACCTGTGCCCCGATGTACAGTTCCTGGCGACTCCTCCTGTGCAGGGCTGCTATGAAAACTATATTGCATTCCCTGCAAATATGTGCTTCAAGCTGCCTGAAAGCATGTCCACAAAAGAAGGCGCACTGATCGAACCCTTCGCAGTTGGTCTGCATGCGGCTCATCAGGGCAACGTTGGCATGGGCGATCAGGTCATCATCCTGGGCTCCGGCTGCATCGGTCTGATGACTCTGCTGGCTTGTAAGGCTTGCGGCGCAACAGATATCACAGTAGTAGATATGGCACAGAAACGTCTGGACTTTGCCATGAAGCTGGGCGCAACCCGTGTGATCAACGCAAAGGAAAAAGATGTTCTGAAAGAGGTTGCAGCATATACAAATGGCGCAGGCATCGACAAAGTATTTGAAACAGCAGGTTCTCCTGTGACCATCGCACAGACACCTCATCTGGTAAAAATCGGCGGCACCATCACTTTGGTTGGTATGTCCGCAAACCCCGAAATCACATTCAACTTTGGTCAGATCATGGCAAAAGAAGCTACCATCAAATCCGTATTCCGTTACAGAAACCTGTATGCAAAAGCCATTGCGGCAGTTGCAAACGGCATCGATATCGGCACAGTAGCAACCCATGAATTTGCATTCGATGATATTCAGGCAGCATTCGAAGCAGCTATCAACGATAAAGAAAACGTAGTAAAAGCAGTCATCAAACTGTAATCTCCACAGAATGGCGGTGTAACTATGGAATATCTACTGGGTATTGATATTGGCACTTCCGGCACAAAGACAGTCCTCTTTGACAGGGATGCCAATCCGATCACAGCAAAAACTTTTGAATACCCCCTCTATCAGGAGCAGAACGGCTGGGCAGAACAGGAACCCGGTGATTGGTGGGACGCTGTTGTGAAAGGCGTGCGGTGCGTACTGCAGGATTCCGGCGTGGCTCCCACGGATATCAAGGGCATCGGCCTTTCCGGTCAGATGCACGGCTTGGTCATGCTGGATGAAAATGGTGAAGTGCTGAGACGCTCTATCATCTGGTGCGACCAGAGAACAGGCGAAGAAGTAGAAGATATGAACCGCATGATCGGCGCGGAAAAGATCATTCAGATCACAGCAAACCCTGCGGTGACAGGCTTTACAGCGGCGAAGATTTTGTGGGTGAAAAAGCATGAACCTGAACTCTATGCAAAATGCGCCCATATCCTGCTGCCCAAGGACTATATCCGTTATAAACTGACAGGCGAATATGCCACAGAAGTATCTGATGCTTCCGGTATGCAGCTGATGGATGTGGCAAAGCGTACATGGTCTGATGAAATTCTGGAAGGCTTGGGCATCGATAAAAAGCTGCTGGGGAAAATGTATGAATCTCAGGATGTGACGGGGACTGTGCACAAAGAAGCGGCAGCTTTGACAGGCTTGGCAGAAGGCACCATCGTTGTGGGCGGTGCCGGGGATAACCCTGCGGCAGCCATTGGGACAGGTATCGTTTCTCAGGGTAAAGCCTTTACCACCATTGGTACCTCTGCGGTGGTTTATGCCGTATCCGACCAGATGGCACTGGATCCCAAGGGCAGAGTGCATACCCTTTGTGCTTCTGTGCCCGGCAAATGGACAGTAATGAGCTGCACACAGGCGGCGGGTCTTTCCTTCCAGTGGCTGAGAAACAATGTCTGCACGCCTGAAATGGCAGAAGCGGCGGAAAAAGGCGTTGACCCTTATGAGATCATGACAGCGGAAGCAGCAAAGGTGCCTATCGGCTCTGAAAAACTGCTGTATCTGCCTTATCTGATGGGGGAACGTTCTCCTCATCCCGATCCTGATTGTCGTGGTGTATTTTTCGGTCTGTCCGCAATGCACCAGAGACCTCATCTGATCCGTTCCGTTCTGGAAGGCATCTCCTTCTCCCAGTGGGAATGTGTAGAGGTATTCCGTGAAATGGGCGTGCCCATCGAAGATATGATGATCTGCGGTGGCGGCGGCAGAAGCCCCTTCTGGAGACAGATGCTGGCAGATATGTATGGCTGTCCCGTCAGCACAGTGCAGTCCGACCAGGGCGGTGCGCTGGGTGCGGCGATTTTGGCAGGCGTAGGCGCAGGCATTTATCCTGATCTGGAAACTGCATGTAATGAACTGGTACGCAAAAAAGACGTTTCCCAGCCGAATATGGCGGCAAACGGCGAATATGCCAAGTTCTTCACACTGTATAAGGATTTGTATCAAACGCTGTTCAGCAGCTTCAAAGAACTGAAAAATATCTAAATAAGAACTCAAAAACAGGGAAAATTACTGAAATTTAGGCGATTTTCTCTGTTTTTTTGGATGAACACACAAAACGATGGTTGATATTTGAAAGGAACAAGTATAGAATAAAGGTACTTGAAGTTGCAAATCGAAACATATAAGAAAGGGCATCCATATTGGCAGATACTGTGGGCCTATCAATAAGAATTCTGTTTCTGAATAAATATAAAGGAGTATATTGGGGAGTAAATATTGGGGGTGGTCACTGGGGAAAAATCAAATATGTTGCCGCTCACACAGAGCAAAATTTAGAAATTTTATAAGTAAGGAGGAAAAGTGGGATGAAGAAAAAAATACATAAGATTATGAGTATGCTTCTATGCAGTGCCATGATAATGGGGTTACTGCCTACTATCGCATTTGCTGATGAAGGGCCAGACCCTGAACCCAAATATGTAGCATGGATTGAAGATACTGGTTATGAAACGTTGAAAGATGCTGTAAATGCAGCCGAAAGTGATGATACTATCACACTTGGTGAAGGGGAATACACTCTTTATGAAAAGCGTGCTGATACTTTGAATAAGAATCTTACTTTCGTAGGGGCAGGACCAGATAAGACGATTTGGTATATCGGTGCTGAGGTGCCTGATCCGGATAATTTCGGCACGGAATACAATGGCGATTACAGCTTTGATGGTGCAGGGACAGTTACTTTTGAGGATATGACGTTGCAATCCGGTGAGGTGGACTATCTTGGCTTTATCCGCGCAGAGAATACCATTGTTGATGGATGCACTATCAATGGCAAGACCTTCTATTGGGGCTATACTTCTGCAACTTTCAAGGACACAATTTTCAACGCGCCGGAGGGGGATTATGCGATTTGGACCTATTGTTCTCCAATTATGACATTTGATGGCTGTACTTTTAATGTTTCCGGCAAGGCAATCAATGTTTATAGAGAATCTGGTTCATATGATGTTGAGGTCAATTATAAAGATTGCGCAGTTGAGTCATCGAAGGATGGCAAGGCTGTCATGAATATCAATGATAGTTTAATGGGAGATTGTAAATTTACAATCAATATCTCTGGCGATAATGCGGTTGAAGGCATCACTCCGGATGATCTTAATAAGGAGTATTCCAAAAACCAGGAAGATATCAGCTGTTCAAGACTGTTTGAGTTCAACACAAAATATGGTGCCGGCAACTCTGGTCGTACTATTGTGAACATCGATGACATTACCGTCTGGGAAAATGGTGAGATGGTCGACCATAAATATTCTGATGGTCACAAGGATAACGCTTTCGACGAGACCGTGGGTGATTGGCAGACGGATGCTGATGGAAAAACTTTCCGCACGGTGGAAAAGATATGCCAATATTGCGGTTATACAGAGACATCAAGGGAGTACTGCTATACTGTAACCTTTGATGCCAACGGAGGCAAATGGGACGATGATTCCGATGAACTGAAGGTTTCAGTGATCGAGGGGGAAACAGTTACTGAGCCTGAAACACCTGAAAGAAGCGGCTATAATTTTGAAGGTTGGTTTGACGAGAACGATAATGAATGGGATTTTGACAACGCAGTCATGGGCAATCTTGTTCTCGTTGCAAAATGGGATAAAGAATCCAGCGGCGGCGGTGGCGGCGGTGGTACAAAGTACTATACGCTGAGCTATGACAGCAATGGCGGCACAAAATACGATAATGAACGTTACCGCAAAGGCACTGTAGTGAAGTTGGATAAAGAACCTAAACGTGAAGGCTATGAATTTACAGGCTGGTATGCAGACGAGGATCTGGAAAACAAAATCACTGAAGTGAAGATGACGATGGATAAAACTGTTTACGCAGGCTGGGAAAAGACAAAGACAGAGCCAGAGAAAGAAGAAGCTGGAAACAACATTCCGGATCTGCTGAATGGCGGCGAACATTTTGCTTATGTAGCAGGGTATCCCGATGGGCATGTAAAACCTGAACGGAACATTACCCGTGCGGAAACAGCGGCTATCTTCTACCGTCTGCTGAAGCCTGAGGTACAGGTGAAATATGCAACAACAAACCATTCTTTCCCTGATGTTCCTAATCATGAATGGTATGTAACTCCCGTTGCGACACTGTCCTCTATGGGCATCATCTGCGGTCGCGATGATGGTACATTTGACCCTAATGCACCTATTACCCGTGCGGAATTCGCTGCGATCTGTGCTAGATTTGATGAATCGAAGGTTTCTGAGAAAGTGACATTCACAGATATTGATGGTCATTGGGCAGAGAAGGAAATCGAACGTGCGGCAGCTTTGGGCTGGGCATCTGGCTATCCTGACGGCAGCTTCCTGCCCGAAAAGAAAATCAGCCGTGCAGAAGCAATGACGATCATCAACCGTGTGCTTTGCCGTCTGCCTGAGACAGCAGCAGATCTGCTGCCTGGCATGAAGGTATGGCCTGATAATCTGCCCGGAGATTGGTATTATCTGGCAGTACAGGAAGCGACAAATGGTCATAAATATGAATATAAAGATGGTACATATGAACGTTGGACAGAACTGACAGACGTATTTGGTAATAATCAATAACAAATCTATTGGAGAGCCGAGGGTTATTCTTCGGCTCTTTTTTTATGTTTTAGAAATATTTAAGAATCTATTTCTTGATTCTTGCGTTCTCCTTTCTTATAATACATAATGAGAAGAAATAGGAAGTTCTGACAAATATTTTTTGCATAAAAAGGAGAATGGAAATGAAAAAACGGATCTTTGGGGCTCTGCTTTTTTGCCTGATGCTGTTTTGCTTTGCAGGGACAGCCATGGCGGCGGAAAAGGAAGAGCATCCTTATTACATAACGGTAAACCTGACAGACAACATCGTGACGGTTTATGAAAAGGATGAAGCCGGGAATTATACGGTGCCCATCAAGGCATTTTATTGCAGCGGCGGGGAATCTACGCCGGAGGGGACCTTCCAGACCATTGAAAAGTATGAATGGAGAGCGTTGTTTGGAGATGTATGGGGGCAGTATGCTACACGCATCACCGGGCATTATCTGTTCCATTCTGTGCCTTATCTGGAAAAGGACAAGACCACACTGGAATATGATGAATACAACAAACTGGGGTCTACGGCGTCTGCAGGCTGTATCCGCCTTTGTGTGAAGGATGTAAAATGGATCTATGATAATTGCCCCATTGGCACCACTGTGAAAATGTACCGTGGGAATGTGGAAGAACCTTTGCAGCCCACGCCTGTGAAGAAGATCAATACCGCAGACCTGAAACGCCGCGGCTGGGACCCTACAGACCCTGATCCTGCCAACCCTTGGAGAAAGGGGGAACTGCGGGAAATGGCAGTGCAGCCTTCTCTGCTGGGCAGCACTGTGCAGGCGTACCATGAAAACAATACCTATTACCTGACGGCGGAGGATGGCAAGAAAATGTTCTCTCATTTGGGTGTGGCGCTGAGCCTGCCGGAAGATGCAGGAAAAGTCGTTGATGATGAAATAAAAGTTTTTTATGAAGGAACAGAACACCAGCTTTCCTGCCGTGTGAAAGAGGGCACCGTATATTATAAACTGAGGGATCTGGCGACAATGGTCGGTGCGGAGATGACCTGGAACAAAGAGACTCAGGAAATCGGCATTTGCTATAATGGAAATAAGATCACTGTTAGCCGCACGCCTTTGGTTCAGGATGCAGTGCCTTTCACCGCCCAGATCGCTTCTCTGTTTGGGGCATAAAGGCTGATTTTTTGTGGAAAGATTGCAATTTGCCCTATAATATGGTATGCTTCCTGAGTTAAGACAGAAAGAGGGAAAAACATGACATTTAAAAAAGTATCGATCATAACGATCGCGGGGGCTGCCCTGCTGGCGGGTGCCATTGGTATCGCCATCAGCCTGACAAGCCCCAACGAAATAGAAATAGAAGTCCCCGAGGTGCCTGTGGAGCAGGAAACGGAACTTTCGGAAGATGGCATCAAGACTCTGGAAAATATGGAAAATATGCCCATTTATTTTGATGATTCCGATGTGCTGCTGCTGCCCCTGCGTAACGTAATGGAAGGGCTGGGCGGTTCTGTAAAATGGGATACAGAGACCAGAGCCGCAGAGGTTTCCTACCGCGGCAGAACCCTGGCGGTGCAGCCCGGCGAAAAAAACGCAGTGCTGAATGGCTATGAAGTGACACTGCCCCAGGAGGTAGAAATGATCAATGGTTGCCTGTATGCTGATGAAAAGCTGATCTCTGCGTACTATACAGGGGAAGTGGCATTCAACCGGGAGACCAGACAGGTGACCCTGCAGACGAAGGACAGCACGGTGCCTTTGCTGGCGGTGAAGGAAATTTCCGGCGAAAAGGATGGCAGAAGCTATCAGGTGGAAGTGCCTGTGATCGTTGGTCTGAATGACAGCAATTTCGAAAAGAATCTGAATAAAAGCATGATGGAAAAAATACAGGCTTATGTGGATACATACCTGACGGCGGAAGAACAGAGCGGCAAGCTGCAGCTGACTGTGCAGACGGGCATGTGTACCAAGGATTTCCTGTCCTTTTGGTGGGAAGGCACGGAAGATGGCGTTTCTGTAAAGATGGCAGAAAATATCGATCTGCTGGGACAGAAAACCGTGACACTGGCCGATATGCTGGAAGAAGCATCTTTGAAAGAAGTGGAAACATTTGCAGGAGAAGGCTGGACGGCAGAGCACTTCTTCCTGACTTCTGAAGGCGGTCTGGTACTGCTGAAGGGCAGCAACGAAGGCGGTCTGGAATTGCATTATTGGACAACAGAAGGCAAACAGCTTGTCTGGAAGGATGCCTATAAGGAATTGTTCCAGAAATAAAATTGAAAAAGAATGGAGAGAGGGCGAATGGATCATTCGCTCTCTTTTTTGCATGTAAGGGGGGGGGCAGATCGGAGCATAAGGCGGAGTCCGCTTACAAATGGGTTTCATCTGGCAGAAGATAAAAAATAGATGTCTGAATTTTGGAAATCAGACATCTCATTTTGTTGCTTTGCTACTTTTTTTGTATGATTTTGGCAGAAAAAAGATGGTTTTTTGCTGATATGTTTCCATATAAATACACTGTATACAGCTCGTTCGTTTTTTGCTTAACGAACTTTTTTTTGACGGGAATGAAAAAGTATAGATTTTTGTACAAATTTTAATCTTGTCTGACAATAAAATAAAGATAAAACAACAAAAGAAAAGAAAAATGCATAAAAATATTTATAAAAACATAGACATATACAGGAAATATAACAAAAGGTATCTTGTTAGAAACATAACGGGTGTTTTTTCATTTTGCTGTTGAAAAGAAAATGAATTGATTGTATAATAATCAAGTAAAAAATCCCGTTTCACGTTCCCAGGAGAATGGATTGGTTGTCAGACAACCAGTTTGATAAACTTTCTTACATGACTTGAATCAGGGTGAGCCGCCATTTTTGATGGCTGCAAAAGATTAAGGAGGGCCTGCCCTCAAAAAAACGAACTCTCTAAGAAGAAGGAGGAAAAGAAATGTCTAAAGTAATGAAAACGATGGACGGTAACGAAGCTGCTGCATACGCTTCCTATGCGTTTACAGAAGTAGCTGGTATCTTCCCCATCACACCTTCCTCTCCCATGGCTGAAAAAACAGACGACTGGGCAGCGAATGGTAAAAAGAACCTTTTTGGTCAGACAGTTAAAGTAGTAGAAATGCAGTCCGAAGCTGGTGCTTCCGGTACAGTACACGGTTCCCTGGCAGCTGGTGCGCTGACAACAACATACACAGCATCTCAGGGTCTGCTGCTGATGATCCCCAACATGTACAAAATCGCCGGCGAACTGCTGCCTTGCGTATTCCACGTAACAGCACGTGCTCTGGCTGCACATGCTCTGTCTATCTTCGGTGATCACTCCGACGTTATGGCTTGCCGTCAGACAGGTTTCGCTATGCTGGTTTCCAACTCCGTACAGGAAGTTATGGACCTGGCTTGCGTAGCTCATCTGTCCGCAATCAAAGGCCGTGTGCCTTTCGTTCATTTCTTCGATGGTTTCCGTACATCTCACGAAATCCAGAAGATCGAATGCATCGACTATGATGAACTGGCTAAGATCATCGACATGGATGCAGTAAACACATTCAAGAGAAATGCACTGAACCCCGAACATCCCGTAATCAGAGGTACAGCACAGAACCCCGACATCTACTTCCAGGGCCGTGAAGCAGCAAACAAATTCTATGAAGCTCTGCCCGCAGTAGTAGAAGAGTACATGGGCGAAATCAGCAGAATCACAGGCAGAGATTACAGACTGTTCAACTACTACGGTGCTCCCGATGCTGACAGAGTAATCGTTGCTATGGGTTCCGCTTGTGAAGCAATCGAAGAAACAATCGATTACATGACAGCAAAAGGAGAAAAAGTTGGTCTGGTTAAAGTACACCTGTTCCGTCCTTTCGTAGCTTCCAAACTGCTGGAAGTAATCCCTAAAACAGCTAAGAAGATCGCTGTTCTGGATAGAACAAAAGAACCCGGTGCACAGGGCGAACCTCTGTACATGGACGTATGTACAGCACTGTTCGAAGCAGAATCCGCTCCTGTTGTAGTTGGCGGCCGTTACGGTCTGGGTTCCAAAGACGTTACACCTGCACAGTTCCTGGCAGTATATGCAAACCTGTCTCTGGACAAACCCAAAAACCACTTCACACTGGGTATCGTTGATGACGTTACAAACACATCCCTGGAAGTTGGCGAAGAAGTTAACGTTACAGGCGATGACGGCACAATCTCCTGCAAATTCTGGGGTCTGGGTGCCGATGGTACTGTAGGTGCAAACAAGAACTCCATCAAGATCATCGGTGACCACACAGATATGTACGCTCAGGCATACTTCAGCTACGACTCCAAGAAGTCCGGCGGTATCACTCAGTCTCACCTGCGTTTCGGTCAGAAACCCATCAGATCTACATACCTGGTAAAAACAGCTGACTTTGTAGCTTGCCACAAACAGGAATATGTAAACCTGTATGACATGGTTACAGAACTGAACCCCGGCGGTACATTCCTGCTGAACACAACATGGTCTGTAGAAGAACTGGATGAAAAACTGCCCGCTAAACTGAAAAGACAGCTGGCTGCTAAGAATGCAAACTTCTATATCATCAATGGTACACAGATTGCAAAAGAAATCGGTCTGGGCAACAGAATCAACACAGTTCTGCAGGCTGCATTCTTCAAACTGGCAAACATCATCCCCATTGAACAGGCTGTAGAATACATGAAAGCAGCTATCACAAAATCCTACGGCAAGAAGGGTGACACAATCCTGAACATGAACTACGCTGCTGTTGACCGTGGTGTAGACGGCGCTGTGAAGGTTGAAATCCCCGCTGCATGGGCAAATGCTGTAGATGCAGAAGTTGCATCCACAAGAAAGACAACAGAATTCGTTAAGAATATCGTTGAACCTATGAATGCGCAGGAAGGCGACAAACTGCCCGTATCCGCATTCGCTGGTATGGAAGACGGTACATTCCCTTGCGGTACAGCTGCATACGAAAAACGTGGTGTAGCAGTTGACGTACCCGAATGGAACGCTGAAAACTGTATCCAGTGTAACCAGTGCTCTTACGTATGTCCTCACGCTGCAATCAGACCCGTCCTGTTGACAGATGAAGAACTGGCAAAAGCACCCGAAGCATTCAAGGCTGTAGAAGCAAAAGGTGGCGCAGCATTCGCTGGTCTGAAATACAGAATGCAGGTATCCTCTCTGGACTGCCTGGGCTGCGGCAGCTGTGCAGTTGTATGTCCCGCTCCTAACAAAGCTCTGGTTATGAAACCTCTGGCAACTCAGGAAGCTGAAGCTGCTAACTGGGATTTCGCTATCGATGAAGTAGCTCCTAAGGCTAACCCTATGAGCAAAGCATCCGTAAAAGGTTCTCAGTTCGAACAGCCTCTGCTTGAGTTCTCCGGCGCTTGTGCAGGTTGTGGTGAAACACCTTACGCTAAACTGGTAACTCAGCTGTTCGGTGATAGAATGTACGTTGCAAACGCAACAGGCTGCTCCTCCATCTGGGGTGGTTCCGCACCTTCTATGCCTTACACAGTAAATAAAGACGGCCGTGGCCCCGCTTGGGCAAACTCCCTGTTCGAAGACAACGCAGAATATGGTCTGGGTATGGCTTCCGCAGTTAAACACATGAGAAACGGTCTGAAAGATAAACTGGAAAACCTGAAAGCAATCGACGCTTCCTTCGCAGGTGTTGTTGATGCTTGGGTAGAAACAATGTTCGACGGCGAAAAATCCAGAGAAGCATCCGACGCTCTGGTAGCTGCTCTGGAAGCTTACGCTGGCGCAGATGCAGAAGCTAAGAACATCGTAGATTATGTTCTGACAAACAAAGATCAGCTGGCTAAGAAATCCCAGTGGATCTTCGGTGGTGACGGCTGGGCTTACGATATCGGCTACGGCGGTCTGGACCACGTACTGGCTTCCGGCGAAGATGTAAACGTTCTGGTATTCGATACAGAAGTTTACTCCAACACAGGCGGTCAGGCATCCAAATCCACACCTATCGGTGCAGTTGCTCAGTTCGCTGCTTCCGGTAAGAGAGTAAAGAAAAAAGACCTGGGTATGATGGCTATGAGCTATGGCTATGTATACGTTGCACAGGTAGCTATGGGCGCAGATAAGAACCAGCTGGTGAAAGCTCTGACAGAAGCTGAAAAATACCATGGTCCTTCCCTGATCATCGCTTACGCTCCTTGTATCAACCACGGTCTGAAGGGCGGCATGAGCGGCGCTCAGAACGAAATCAAACGTGCAGTAGAAGCAGGTTACTGGCAGATGTACAGATTCAACCCTGAACTGAAAGAAGCAGGCCAGAATCCTTTCACACTGGACTCCAAAGAACCTACAGCTGACTTCAGAGAATTCCTGCTGAGCGAAGTTCGTTACAGCTCTCTGCAGAGAACATTCCCCGAAATCGCTGAAGAACTGTTTGAACAGACAGAAAAGACAGCAAAAGAAAGACTGGAAGGCTACAAGAAACTGGCTCAGGGTTGATTTCAACGTTAGTTGAAATTGACAACAGCAACTTTGTTGCTGCATCCTCCCCGGAGGGGCTAATTTCCAAAGCTGAAAAGTGATTCCTAGCGATCTATAAAAATTGCCCCGGACTCGAAAGAGTTCGGGGCTTTTTTCTTTGGTTGAAAAAATGCCGAAATCATGCTAGTATGAAAAAAAGAAAAAGGAGGAGATACCCCATGAAGAAAAAATGGACAGCCCTTTTGATGGCGATGCTGATGCTTTGCATGAGCCTGTTCACCGGCTGCGCAGCGGAGCAGAGCGGCGAAAGTCAGACAGAAGTCTACACCATTGATGAAAACGGCAGTTATACCACACCGGAGGATGTGGCACTGTATCTGCATACTTATGGCGATCTGCCCGATAATTTTATTACCAAAAAAGAGGCACAGGCTCTGGGCTGGGATAATAAAAAGGGCAACCTTTGGGAAGTGGCAGAAGGCATGAGCATTGGCGGCGACAAATTCGGCAATTATGAAGGCATTCTTCCGGAGGAGGACACTTACCACGAATGTGATGTAAATTATGAAGGCGGCTATCGCGGCGGCGAGCGTATCGTATATTCTCAGGATGGTGATATCTATTATACCGCCGACCATTACGAAAGCTTTGAACAGCTGTATTGATGGGGGATTGGCATGAAGATCGTTTTGGACGGAAAAAGGATGACTTCTAAAGAGGAAGCCCACGCATATTTGAAAGAAGCTTTTGGTTTCCCTGACTATTATGGGAAAAATCTGGATGCCCTGCACGATTGCCTGACGGAAATGGGCGCAATGGAAGTGGAATTTCGGCATACGGATGAAATAAAAGCCGCTTTGGGAAAATACGGCGAAAACCTGCTGCGGGTATTCCGTGAGGCAGAAAATATTGCGATGGAAATGAAATAAAAAAAGAGTCCAATGGACTCTTTTTTTATTTGATCTGTGTGATGTCATAAGGTGTGGTCTGGTAAACGAAGTAGTTCAGCCAGTTAGAATACAGCAGGTTGGCATGGGCTCTCCATGTGACCACAGGGTCCTGGGTATCATCATCGTTGGGGTAGTAGTTTTTTGGTACTTCGATGGGCAGGCCAGCGTTTTTATCCCGCAGATATTCTTTTTCCAGTGTACGGGGGTCGTATTCGGAATGACCCATAATGAAGATCTGGCTGCCGCCGTCGTTATGGATGGCATAGACCCCTGCTTCCTCGGAAGAAGCGATGATCTTCAGACGGTGGTCTTTTTCGATATCCTCTCTCAGCACTGTTGTGTGTCTGGAATGGGGCACATAGAAGATATCATCGGAGCCGCGGAAGAGGATAGATTTCTTTTTATCCAGCTTATGAGGGAATACGCCAAACAGCTTTTCATCCATCATGTGTTTTTTAATGCCGTAATGATAATACAGACCGGCCTGGGCACCCCAACAGATATGGAAGGTGCTGTGAACATGGGTCTTGCTCCATTCCATGATCTCTACCAGTTCATCCCAATATTCTACTTCTTCAAATTCCATCTGTTCCACAGGCGCACCTGTGATGATCAGACCATCCCAGTTCTGGTCTTTTACTTCATCAAAGGTTTTATAGAAGGACAGCAGATGATCTTCGGGGGTATTTTTGGATTCATGGCTTTTGGTATGGATTAGTTCCAGTTCGATCTGCAGGGCGGTATTGCCCAGCAGACGGGAAAGCTGTGTTTCTGTATCGATTTTCGTTGGCATCAGGTTCAGCAGAAGGATCTGCAGGGGGCGGATATCCTGTGTCATGGCACGGAATTCCGTCATGATAAAAATATTTTCATCGGTCAGCACCTTGGCTGCGGGTAATTCGTTCGGTATTTTAATTGGCATGTTCTTTCACCACTTTCGTAAAATGTTTATTCTTTGATGGCTTCCAAAGCCTGCGCGATATCTTCGATCAGATCCTCTGCGCTTTCCAGACCGCAGGAGAGACGAACCATATCGCCGGGAACGCCGGCGGCTGCCAGTTCTGCGTCGTTCATCTGTCTGTGGGTGGAGCTGGCGGGATGCAGGCAGCAGGTGCGGGCATCGGCAACGTGGGTTTCGATGGCTGCTGTTTTCAGGTGACCCATGAAGGCTTCTGCTGCAGCTCTGCCGCCCTTTACGCCAAAGCTGACAACGCCGCAGGTTCCGTTGGGCATGTATTTCTGTGCCACTTCATAGTATTTGTCCCCTTCCAGACCGGGGTATGTCACCCATGCGATCTGGTCATGGGATTTCAGATATTTTGCCACAGCCAGACCATTTTCACAGTGACGGGGGACACGGACATGAAGGCTTTCCAGACCCAGATTCAGCAGGAATGCAGACTGGGGAGAAGGAGTGGAACCGAAATCGCGCATCAGCTGCGCTGTGGCTTTTGTGATGAATGCGCCTTCTTTGCCGAATTTTTCCGCATATGTGATGCCATGGTAGCTATCGTCGGGGGTACATAGACCGGGGAATTTATCGGCGTGAGCCAGCCAGTCGAAGTTGCCGCTGTCTACGATGCAGCCGCCAACAGCAGCGCCGTGACCGTCCATGTATTTTGTGGTGGAGTGGGTCACGATATCTGCGCCCCATTCGAAGGGTCTGCAGTTGATAGGGGTTGCGAAGGTGTTATCCACGATGAGGGGAACGCCATGTTCGTGGGCTGCTTTGGCGAAACGTTCGATATCCAGCACAGTCAGGGAAGGGTTGGCGATGCTTTCGCCGAATACCGCTTTTGTGTTGGGTTTGAAGGCTGCTGCCAGTTCTTCATCGGAGCAGTCGGGGGCAACGAAGGTGAAATCGATACCCATTTTCTTCATGGTTACGGCAAACAGGTTGTATGTACCGCCGTAGATAGTGGAAGAGGAAACCACATGGTCGCCGCAGTTTACGATATTGAACATAGCGTAGAAGTTGGCTGCCTGACCGGAAGAAGTCAGCATAGCCGCTGTGCCGCCTTCCAGAGCGCAGATCTTTGCGGCTACATGGTCGCAGGTAGGGTTCTGCAGTCTGGAGTAGAAATAGCCATCTGCTTCCAGATCGAACAGCTTGCCCATATCTTCACTGGTGCTGTATTTGAAGGTTGTGCTCTGGATGATGGGGATCTGTCTGGGTTCGCCGTTGCCGGGGGTATAGCCGCCCTGTACGCATTTTGTTTCGATACGATAATTGCTCATTTGAAATTCCTCCTTGGTGCGTTTTATTTCGCGTGAAAACCAATTCGTAAGGCTGTACCTTACTCACATTGCCCTTACGGGGTCACAGTCCTTCGGACTATGATGTTTGCTCCGCAAATTAAATTCATACTATATGCAAAGTGATTTTTGCAAGCAAAATCAGCTTGCATATAAGATGAATTTGGTTTTCTACGCTTATAACAAAAAAGCCGTCTCAAAGAAACCCTTTGAGACGGCTATGATAACCGCGGTACCACTCAAATTGCATATCTGAAATATGCCACCTCTTCGGGCTCCAACAAGCCCTATGCTTTTACGCAGCAATCACGGGAGGAGCCTACCGGTGGAAACTATTCTAAAGTACCAAGACATTTGCATGCAAGCATCCGATATATCCACTTGCAAAAATCTGCTTGGCTCTGAAGTTTCACACTTTCGAACCTCCGGCTCGGAAGCCATAGGCTGTTGAGTGGAATTGTTATCGGTTCGCAGCGACCACCGACTCTCTGGAAACGCAGGCACTCAGCCCTCTTCGTCATAGCCTTTTGTATGCATTTTATTTGGGCGGGGAACGTTTTCCGACTCCGCCGTATTGGAAATTATTATAACACCCAAAAAAAAATTGTCAATCTTTTTTCCAAGATTTGTTTTTAATTTCATACAATTTTTCTGGGGCTTTTGCAAAGAAAATTAAAGAAAGATTAAGAAAGCCTGCCGTTGTTCTTACAATTTCTTCCGTATAATGATGGTTATGAAAAAGAGCGGAGGAGGTTTTAAATGATGAAGTTGACGAAAAAGAAAAAAATCATCCTTGTTGCGGCTATCGCGGTGGTCGTTACGGCAGGGGTAAAGCTGGCCTTGGGCAGCGGAGAGCCTGCCGGGGAAATGGTCAGCACCGCCTTGGCGGAAAAGCAGGATTTACAGGAAACGCTGAAGCTGAAAGCAGTGCTGGAGGGAACGGAAAGCACAGAAGTCGTTTCCCGTCTCCATTATGAGGTGAAGGAACTGTTGGTAAAGGAAGGCGACCGGGTGAAAAAAGGGCAGCTGCTGGCAGTTTTGGACAGCACAGACCTTTCCAAGGAGATGTCCTTGAAAAAAGGCAGCTTGACCCTGTTGCAGAAACAGCAGGCAGAGACCCTGCGGGACAGACAAGTGGAATATAACAACGCCAAAAAAGCCTATGACGATACGAAAGCCCTTTTCGATATCGGTGCAGCCAGCAAGGCAGAGCTGGATGATGCCAAGGAAAAGCTGGATGCCATCCCTGCCGAAAACGGAAAGGCAGTGCTTTCTGCCGTAGAAAAGCAGACCCTTGCCAATACCAATCAGGAGATCAGCATCCAGGCCAGCACCATGGATGACTGTCAGATCCGCAGTATGATCGACGGGACAGTGACCCGTGTGAATACGAAGGTAGGGCGTTTTGCCGATGAAACAGAGGACGATAAGCCCATGTTCGTCATTGAAAATGTGGATACCCTGCAGATGAAGGTCATGGTCAGCGAAAATGATATCGCTAAGGTTTCCGTAGGGCAGAAGGTGGATATCACGGCGGATATTCTGAACGGCGAAAGTGTTGCGGGGGAGGTCATCCGCATTTCTCCCACGGGGGAATTGAAGGACGGCACCACATCGGAACGGGTCATCCCTGTTTATATCAGCGTAAAGGAAAAGAATGATAAGCTGATCGCCGGCATCACTGCGAAAGCTACTATCCATATTGCAGAAGCAAAGCAGGCATTGACGGTGCCTTATGAAGCCGTGGGCGAATTGGAGGACGGCAGCACCGTGGTTTATGTGGTCAATGGGGACAACACCATCCACATCGTGCCCGTGGAACTGGGGCTGGAAACAGACCTGTACGTAGAGATCAAAGGCGGCGAACTGAAAGAAGGGCAGACCATCGTGCTGAACCCCAGTCCTGCTTTGACCGAGGGCATGGCAGTCCTGCCGCAGTAAGGGGTGATGCCATATGAAGGAGATCATCAAGATCGAACATTTACATAAAACTTACGACACAGGGGCGGTGCAGGTACATGCCCTGCGGGATGTGAACCTGACCATCACAGAAGGGGAATATGTTGCCATCATGGGGCAGTCCGGCTCCGGTAAGTCCACCCTGATGAATATTTTGGGGTGTATGGACAGACGGTTTGAAGGGACGTATCTTTTGGACGGCATCAGCATCGAAGAACAGGGAGAAAATGAACTTTCCCGCATCCGTAACAAAAAGATCGGCTTTGTTTTTCAGGCTTTCCAGCTGATCCCCCGTACCTCCGCATTGAAAAATGTGGAGATCCCAATGATTTATGCGGGGATGAAGGGGGAAAAGCGCAGGAAAAAGGCGGAGGCTCTGCTGGAAAAGGTAGGCTTGGGGGAACGCATCCACCACATGCCCAATGAGCTTTCCGGCGGGCAGAAGCAGAGGGTTGCCATCGCCAGAGCCTTGGCCAATGACCCTGCCATCCTCCTTGCTGATGAACCGACGGGCAATCTGGACACAAAGGCTTCCCATGAGATCATGGAGTTTTTTACAAAGCTGAATGAAGAAGGGGCAACGGTCATCGTGGTCACCCATGAGGAGGATATCGCCCAATATACGAAGCGCATCGTCCGTTTTCAGGATGGACAGATCATCAGCGATACAAAGGTGGTGAAGGAAGGATGATATTTGAAAACATCAAGCTGGCATTTTCCGCCATCCGTGCCAATAAAATGCGTTCCTTCCTGACTATGCTGGGCATGATCATCGGCATCAGCTCTGTCATCGCCATCGTTTCTCTGGGGGATACCATGCGGAGCATGTTCGCCAAGGAATATGAAAATGTGGGCGTTGGGCTGGCCTATGTCTATATCATTACGGAGGACGGCTATTATACGGAAAATGAGATGTTTACCACGGAGGATGTGGAACGGCTAAAGGAGGCCATGGGGGATGACCTGACCTATGTGGGCTTTGAAACAGGCGAGCGCACCGACCTGCAGGCAGGGCGGAAAAAGGAAAAGGTCATCATCAGCGGGCTGGCGGAAAACCCAACTGCCATGAAAGACCCGAAGATCGTTTACGGGCGGATGCTGAACGACAGAGATATCCAAGGGAAACGGAATTATGCCGTTTTGGATAAGGAAACGGCTCTGAATCTTTTTGGGGTGGAAAACGCCGTGGGCAAGACCGTAAAAACTACTATCAATCAGGAAGGAACAGAGCTGATGGTGGTGGGGGTCTATGAAAACACCGACTCTGCCTTGATGCGAATGTTGGGCGGCAGTGGACCCAAATCTGTATATGTGCCGGAAAGCATCATGGTTTCTGCGGATTCCAGTAACTGGACCATCAATTTTTGTATGAATACGGAAGGAGATATGAATAAGACTTTGGAACGGGTGAAAACATTTGTGGCAAGGATGAAAAACCATGATCTGAGTGAAATCCGTTCTGAATCCGCCATGGAGGAAATGGGCATGATGGACGATATCCTTGGTTCCCTTTCCATGGTGGTAGGTGCCATTGCGGCAATCTCTCTGCTGGTAGGCGGCATCGGCATTATGAATATCATGCTGGTTTCTGTGACAGAGCGAACCCGTGAAATCGGTATCCGAAAGGCACTGGGCGCACAAACGAAGGATATTTTGATACAATTCCTCATCGAAGCGGCAGCCATCTCTGCCGCAGGGGGTATCATCGGGACAGCCCTGGGCATCTCCATCGTTGCCATCGGCGGCGCAGTGGTGGGCATTACGGCAGTGGTAAAGCCTTCTGTTGTGGCGGTGGCGGTCATCTTTTCCGCAGTGGTGGGCCTTGGCTTTGGGCTGTATCCTGCCAGAAAGGCAGCGAAAAAAGACCCTGTGGAAGCCCTCAGATATGAATAAAAAGAAAATGCAAACGGGACAAAAACTGCCCGACGGGACGAAAAATCTGTAAATTTTATGCGTTTTGCTGAAAATTTGCGGATTTTTTCATGTTGATTTTCTGTTTTGAAAAGTTGAATTTGGAATGATTTTATTTTGCTAGGTAAGAAAATATGGTATACTTAACCGTGGTGTAGAATCGAAATTTATAGAATAGGATAGGAGGTGCGCCAAATGGAACAGGATGAAATGAATATGGAAATCAAACCCTTTACGCACCTCCATGTCCATACAGAATACAGCCTGCTGGATGGTTCTGCCAAAATTAAGGAACTGGTACAGCGGGTGAAGGAACTGGGGATGAACAGCATCGCCATTACAGACCATGGTGCTATGTACGGCGCGGTGGAATTTTATAAAGCAGCCCTGGAGGCAGGCATAAAGCCCATCATCGGCTGCGAGGTTTATGTGGCGGAAGGTTCCCGGTTCAAAAAAGAAGGCAAGGGCGGCGGCTATTATCATCTGGTGCTGCTGGCGGAAAATAATGAGGGCTATCAAAACCTCATCAAGCTGGTTTCCTATGGCTTCACGGAAGGGTTCTATTATAAGCCCCGTGTGGATAAGGAGCTTTTGCGAAAATACAGCAAGGGGCTCATTGCTTCCAGTGCCTGCCTTGCAGGGGAAGTCCCCAGAAATATCCTGAATGTTTCCTACGAAAAAGCCAAGGAAGCAGCCTTGGAACATCTGGAAATCTTCGGTGAGGGCAATTACTTTTTGGAATTGCAGGATCACGGCATGCGGGAACAGAAAATCGTCAATGAAGCATTGGTACGTATGAGCAAAGAAACGGGGATTCCTCTGATTGCCACCAATGACAGCCATTATATCTATAAAGAGGACGCAGAGCCTCATGATATCCTGTTGTGTATCCAGACGGGGAAAACAGTACTGGATGAGGATAGGATGCGTTACGAGGGCGGGCAGTTTTATGTGAAAAGCCCCGAGGAAATGTATGACCTCTTTTCCTTTGCCCCGGAAGCCTGCGAAAATACGGCGAAGATTGCGGAGCGCTGCAATGTGACCTTTACCTTCCATGAATTGAAGCTGCCCCGTTTTGATGTGCCTGACGGGAAAACAGCAGAGGAATATTTAAGAGAACTTTGTTATCAAGGCTTTGCGGAAAAATACCCCGAACCAAAGGCGGAATGGAAGGCACGCTTGGAATATGAGCTTTCCACCATTGAAAATATGGGTTATGTGGATTATTTCCTTATTGTCTGGGATTTTATCAAATATGCCAAGGACAACGGTATTATCGTTGGGCCGGGGCGTGGTTCTGCGGCGGGCAGTATGGTTTCCTATTGCCTTTCCATCACTACCATTGACCCTTTGAAATACGACCTGATCTTCGAGCGTTTTTTGAATCCCGAGCGTGTCAGCATGCCCGATATTGATATCGACTTCTGCTACGAACGGCGGCAGGAAGTCATTGACTATGTGATTCGGAAATACGGGGAAGCCAATGTTGCCCAGATCATTACCTTTGGTACACTGGCGGCAAGGGCGGCTATCAAGGACGTTGGTCGCGCCCTGGCAATGCCCTATGGGGATGTAGACCGCATCTCCAAGATGATCCCTACGGAATTGGGCATCACTATTGAAAAGGCGTTGAAAATGAACCCCGATTTGCGAAAGGCTTATGAAGAGGAAGAGGATACGAAACGCCTCATCGACACATCCATACGCTTGGAAGGCTTGCCGAGACATTCCTCCACCCATGCGGCGGGGGTTGTCATTTGTCGGGAGCCTGTTATGGAATATGTGCCCCTCAGTGCCAATGACGGGCAGGTCAACACCCAGTATACCATGACGCTGCTGGAAGAACTGGGACTGCTGAAAATGGACTTTTTAGGTTTGCGGACATTGACGGTCATCCAGAGTGCGGTACAGGAAATCGAGCGTATCCACGGGGTGAAGCTGGACATGGATCACCTGCCGGAAAACGACCCTGCGGTCTATGACATGATCTGTCAGGGGAAAACGGAGGGCGTGTTCCAGTTGGAAAGCGGCGGCATGAAGCAGTTTATGAAAGAACTGCAGCCCCGCTGTCTGGAAGATATGATCGCCGGTATCGCTCTGTATCGCCCCGGCCCCATGGATTTCATCCCCAAATATATCAAGGGGAAAAATGCCGGCGGCAATGTGCAGTATACCCACCCGAAGCTGGAGCCGATTTTGGAAAATACCTATGGCTGTATCGTTTATCAGGAGCAGGTCATGCAGATCGTGCGGGACTTGGCAGGCTATAGCTTAGGGCGGAGCGACTTGGTGCGCCGTGCCATGAGTAAGAAAAAGGCTTCTGTCATGGCGGAGGAAAGAAAAAATTTCGTTTACGGCGACGGCAAGGATGTGCCGGGATGCGTGAAAAACGGTATCCCTGCGGAAGCGGCGGAGAAGATTTTCGACGAAATGACGGACTTCGCCAAATATGCCTTCAATAAGAGCCACGCCGCCTGCTATGCGGTGGTCGGCTATCAGACGGCATGGCTGAAAGCCCATTATCCCGTAGAATTTATGGCGGCGCTGATGACCAGCGTCATGGATAATGCGTCGAAGGTTTCCGGCTATGTGGAAGAATGTAAAAAAATGGGTATCCAGCTTCTGCCCCCCGATATCAACGAGGGCTACAGACAGTTTTCCGTATCCGATGGCAAGATTCGGTTTGCACTGGCGGCTATCAAAAACATCGGCAAAGGCGCAGTGGATGCGCTGGTGGCGGAACGGGAAAAGAATGGTCCCTTCACTTCCATGACGGATTTCTGCAACCGTATGGAAGGCGGCGAATGGAATAAGCGGGGCATCGAAAGCCTCATCAAAGGCGGTGCCATGGATAGCTTGGGCGGCTTCCGCAGCCAATATATGGTGATTTATAAAAGTATTCTGGATGGCATCGGTCAGGCCAGAAAAAATAATATTGAAGGGCAGCTGAACCTGTTCGACATGGATGGAGGAGATGAATCCTTCCAGCAGCAGGATGAACTGCCGCCGATTCAGGAATATCCCCTGCGGGAAAAACTGGCCATGGAAAAAGAAGTGCTGGGTATTTATGTCAGCGGGCATCCTTTGGCGGAATATGAGGAACAGCTGAGAAGAAAGATCAGCCACAGCAGTCTGGATTTTCTTCCTCCCGAAGAGGGCGAGGATCGCCTGCAGGTGGAAGAAGAAACAAAGGTCGTCGTGGGTGGTATGGTGGCAGGCATTTCTGTGAAATATACTAGAAATAACGACAAAATGGCCTTTGTGACGCTGGAAGATTTTCAGGGCAGTATCGAGATCATCATTTTCCCGAAGGTCTATGAAAAATGTGGGGCTTCCCTGAAGGAGGATGAAGTCCTTCTCATCAAAGGCAGAGCCAATGTTTCCGCTGATGGGGAAGGAAAGGTCATCGCCCAGGAAGTGAAGCCTTTGGTGCTGGGAGAAAAAGAACCGCCCAAATCCGTCTGGCTGAAACTGGCAGAGGGGCAGGAAGTGCCCTTTGGGCAGATCACTGCTATTTTGAGAAAATATCATGGGAATGTTCCCGTATATATCTATGATGAAAAAACAAAACAGAAAATGAAAGCAGACCGCGTCAATTGGGTCACAGGGGAAGAGGAACTCTGCGAAGAGCTGCGGCTGCTCCTTGGTGAAAAAAACGTTGCGTTGAAATATTGAATTCGTATGGAGGAGGAATTTGTATGGCTGAAAAAATTGGGACAGATACTTCCTATATCTGCGTGAAAGCCTTGGAAAAAGGGGTCAACATCATTGGCGTGACCCGGGGCGAGGTGACAAAGATCCACCATACGGAAAAGCTGGATCGGGGCGAAGTATTGATCGCCCAGTTTACAGAAAATACCTCTGCCATGAAGATCCGGGGCAATGCGGAAGTCTATACCCAGTTTGGTGTGATCCGCGCCGGAGAAGTGGATATTGAAAGAAAATAAAAATATTGGGGTAAAAATATTTTCATGAAAAGCGGAGAAAATTTTTCAAGGTGACGTTTTTCGTGGAAAATTGAGGAGGATTTCGAATGATGACAGAAATGAATGAAACAAAAAAAATCAAAAAGATCGGTGTATTGACCAGCGGCGGCGATGCCCCCGGCATGAATGCTGCCATCCGTGCCGTTGTCAGAACAGCAAAATATCATGGCGTTGATGTGGTAGGCATCCGCAAGGGCTATGCAGGCCTTATCGGCGGCGAGATCAAGGAAATGCACAGCAAGGATGTTTCCAACGTGATGAATCTGGGCGGCACCATTCTGCACACAGCCCGCTGCCCGGAAATGATGACAGAAGAAGGCCTGAACAAAGCCGCTGCCATCTATAAGATTCTGGGTCTGGATGCACTGGTGGTCATCGGCGGCGATGGTTCCTACCGTGGCCTGGCGGAACTGGCAAAACGGGGCGTGAACGGCATTGGTATCCCTGCTACCATCGATCTGGATATGCGTGGTACAGAATATACCATCGGCTTCGATACAGCGGTAAATACCGGTATGGATGCCCTGAATAAGCTGCGGGATACCTCCAACTCCCATGAACGCTGCTCTGTTGTGGAAGTCATGGGCAGAGACGCAGGCTATATCGCTGTTTGGTGCGGTATGTGCGGCGGCGCGGAGGAAGTCATGTTCCCCGAAGAAAAAGAAGTCATCGACAGCAACAGAGTCATCCAGCAGATTTTAGAGAATAGAAGCATCGGGAAACGCCATAATCTTATTGTAGTGGCAGAAGGCGTCGGCGGTACACAGAAGCTGGCGAAGGATATCCAGGAAATCACAGGGATCCAGACCAGAGCTACTATCCTGGGCCATTTGCAGAGAGGCGGCAGCCCCACAGCAACAGACCGTATGCACGCTTCCATGATGGGCTATCATGCCGTAAAAGCCATTCTGGAAGGCAGAGAAAACGTTGTTGTTGCATATAACAAAGGTCGATATGAGATTCTGGATCTGTTTGAATCTCTGGAAATGAAAAAGTCTCTGGATCCGGAAATTTATGATGTCATCAAAATCCTGTCCATTTGATGGGCTGACGATATAAATAGGGCTTGCTTTGCAGGCCCAGCTGAGCGGCAAAGCTCTGCGAATGCCGACGGCAGCCAAGGGTGTGACTTTCTGTGAACAACGAAGACTGTCGGTGGGCAAAGTTTATTTATGAAAAGAGGAGGTAGCGCAATATGCGTAGAACGAAGATCGTCTGCACGTTGGGTCCTGCTACGAATGACGTGGAGATCATGAAGAAATTGATCGAAAACGGTTTGGATGCCGCACGAATCAATTTTTCCCATGGAACCTATGAAAGTCATGCAGAAACCATTGCGAAACTGAAACAGGCCAGAGAGGAACTGAATGCCCCCATCCCTCTGATCCTGGATACCAAAGGTCCTGAGATCCGTATCAAGACCTTCAAGGAAGGCAAAGTAAGACTGGAAGAGGATGCCCAGTTCACCCTGACCACAAGGGAGGTGGAAGGGGATGAAACCATCGTTTCCGTGACCTATGCAGACTTGCCGAAGGATCTGCAGAAGGGCTCCCGTGTCCTGATCGATGATGGGCTGATCGAATTGAGGGTAGACAGCATTGAAGATACAGATGTCCATTGTACTGTCATCAACGGCGGCAATGTCAGCTCCCGAAAGGGTGTGAATCTGCCCGGGGTAAAGGTGAATCTGCCTTCTTTGATGGAAAAAGATATTTCTGATTTGAAATTTGGCGTGGAAAACGGCTTCGATATCGTAGCGGCATCCTTCATCCGCTCTGCGGCAGACGTTGTGAATATCCGCAGGGTTCTGGAAGAAAACGGCGGTGAAAATATCCACATCATCTCCAAGATCGAAAATCAGGAGGGTGTGGAAAATATCGACAGTATTCTGGAGGTTTCCGATGGCATTATGGTTGCCAGAGGGGACCTGGGGGTAGAGATCCCCCCGGAAGAAGTACCCCTGGTTCAGAAAAGGCTGATCGCCAAAGCCAATATGCGGGGCAAACCAGTTATTACAGCTACACAAATGCTGGAAAGCATGGTACACAGCCCCAGACCCACCAGAGCAGAAGCCAACGACGTTGCCAATGCTATCTTTGACGGCAGCGACGCCATCATGCTTTCTGGGGAAACGGCGGCCGGTGCTTATCCCCTAGAGGCCGTGGAGACCATGGCTCGTATCGCCAAAAAAACGGAAAGCAGTATCGATTACGGCAGCAAAATGGTGGGCATCACAGAGCCTGCCAGAGTGAATATCACAAATGCCATCAGCAGAGCAGCCTGCAATGCGGCGGCAGAACTGAACACAGCGGCAATCTCCACCATTACCCGTTCCGGCTTTACGGCAAGGATGATCTCCAAGCATCGTCCTGTCTGCCCTCTGCTGGCAAGCACATCCGATGAACGGGTATGGAGACAGATGAACCTGATCTGGGGCTGCAAGCCCTTGCTGTATCATGGGGAGCTGCCCAAGGGCGGTGTATTCGATACAGCCCTGAAGATCGCAGTCAGCAGCGGTATGCTGAAAAACGGCGATACCGTCGTATCTGCACTGGGGATGCCTCTGGGCTTCAGCGGTGCCACAAACACCCTCCGCGTGGATATCGTGGGCGATGTCCTTTGCAAGGGCAAGGGCGTTGGCACAAAGAAGGTCAGCGGCACAGCCAGAGTCATCACCACCCGGGATGGTGTGGAACGCACCTTCCACAAGGGCGATATTCTGGTGACCACAGCCACAGACAGCAGCTTTATGCCCTATATCCAGAAGGCCGCAGCCATTGTGGTAGGCCCTATGGATCAGAATGTGGATTGCCATGCGGAGATCGCCGGCAGTGCCCTGGATATCCCTGTTATCGTCTGCAATGCCAAGGTAGTGGATTTTATCCCCGCCCATTCCCTCATCACAGTGGATGGGGAGAAAGGCTTTGTTTATAAGGGGATTCCCAAAGAAGACTAAATGAAAAGAAAGCCGCACTGCGTCATTGGGCGATAAATCGCCCTAGCCGAAGGAGGCAAAGCCTCCTCCATGGGATGTCCCGAAATAAGAAAACATTTTGTAAAAGAGAAAAATCGAAAGAAACCTTGATTTCAAGCATTTCTTTCGATTTTTTATTTTCTTATCGGGACTCCTCTAAGGACCTGTTCATTCTGGTTGCTTACCGCTTTTTGTATGATTTTTAAATTCAAAATACTGAATGAAAAAGTTGACAGAAATTGTACGTGCAATAGGCACAAAAGTCTCTGTTAGGCGGTCGAATTTTGTTTGATTTGTTCGGATATTTGTACAAAAATATCATAATTTGAGTGGTTTTTTGTCGAAATGGTGAATTGACGGAATCTTAATGGAATGTTAATATATATGACATAAGTTCAGGATATTGAATTCATTTATCCATTTTAATGAATCTATCGCAATTATAAAAATATCCGGGGCTTATAAATAAAAATCTTATATTTATAGGAGGGAAATTTTATGAACACTTTGATTAGTGGCGACAACACATGGGCTTTGATGGCTATCACATGTGGCTGGGCTGCATTCTCTATTTATGCAGAACAGACATGGAAATGGGCATCCAAAGTATCCGGGGCCATTGTTGCGCTGGTAGGCGCACTGGTTCTGACAAACCTGGGTATCATCCCTACAAACTGCGTATGGTTCGATGATATCTGCTGGGGCTTCGCGGTTCCTATGGCGATCCCTATGCTGCTGCTGAGCTGCGACATCCGTAAGATCGGTAGAGAAGCAGGGAAAATCCTGATTCTGTTCCTGATCGGTGCCGTTGGTACAACAGTAGGCGCGATCCTGGGCTACAAGCTTCTGGGCGGTGCCGTAGAACATCTGTCCGGCGTAGCTTCTATTATGACAGGTTCCTACATCGGCGGTACAGTAAACTTTGCGGCTCTGTCCGACTCTTTCAACGTACCCGGTGAAACCGTATCTGCTGCAGTAGTAGCCGATAACCTGCTGATGACACTGTACTTCTTTGTACTGATCATGATCCCCAGCATCAAATTCTTTGCAAACAAATTCAAACATCCCCACATTGACGAAGTGAATGCAAGAGGCGTGGATGAAGAAGCAAAAACACAGGCTGCTGCTTACTGGGGCAAAAAACCCATCTCCCTGATGGATATTGCTATCAACGTAGCTATCAGCGTTATCATCGTTTGTGTTTCTACACAGATCGCAGCAATTCTGTCCGATGTGATCCCTAAAACAAACGTTGTAACAAGCATTCTGAACGGTCTGTTTGGTAACAAATACCTGATCCTGACAACACTGACAATGATCATTGCGACAATCTTCGCAAAACCTCTGGAAGGTCTGTCCGGCTCTCAGGAAATCGGTACATACCTGATCTACCTGTTCTTCTTTGCCATCGGCGCACCCGCATCCATCAAAGCGATCTTCCTGAACGCTCCTCTGCTGCTGGTATTCTGTGCCATCATGGTAGTTGTAAACATGCTGTTCTGCTTCATCTTCGGCAAACTGCTGAAATTCGACCTGGAAGATTGTATCTTGGCTTCCAACGCATGTATCGGCGGCCCCACAACAGCTGCTGCTATGGCGATCTCCAAAGGCTGGGTAAAACTGGTTGGTCCTATCATGCTGGTAGGTACACTGGGTTACGTAGTAGGTACATACTTCGGTACATTTGTAGGTCAGTTCCTGGGTGCGTAAGCATAGACTGATTCAGGTCTGAAAAAGAAAGAAGGCAAAAATCATGATTTTCGATGGACATAGTGATATTTTTACGGACGTGACCGTTCGTAGACTGAAAGGCGAAACCCAGGTACTGAAAAACCATCACCTGCCTCGCCTGAGAAAAGGGAATATTGAAGGGAGCTGCTTCGTTCTGTGGATCGATCCTCCCTATGATGCAGATCCTTCCAAAAGATTGGGCGAACTGATGCAGTGCATCAAAGACGAAATGGCTGAATGCGAAGAAGCTGTTATCGTAAAAAATATCAAAGAAATCGAAGAAGCGAAAAAAGCTGGCAAATTCTATATCCTGCCCGGTCTGGAAGGCCTTTCCGGCATCGGCAAGGATGTGGATAAGATCGACGAGCTGTATGACTTTGGCTGCCGCCATGCCATGCTGTCCTGGAATGAACAGAATGACCTGGCAACCGGCACAAAGGGCGACCCCAACCGTGGGTTGACAGAGCTGGGCAAGAAAGCTGTGAGAAAGCTCCATGACAAGCACATGCTGGTGGATGTTTCCCATACCAATGAACGTACCTTCTGGGATATGGCAAAGGTGGGCGGCGGCCCTCTGATGGCATCCCATTCCAATGCAAGAGCCTTGGCAGATGTGGTAAGAAACCTGACAGACTGCCAGCTGCTGGAAATCAGAGATACCAATGGTATTGTTGGGCTGAATTCCTTCAATATGCTGGTAGATAAGGATATCAAGGAACAGACAGTGGATGGTCTGATCCGCCATGCGGATTATATTGCCAACAAGATCGGCGTGGAACATCTGGCCTTTGGCTTTGACTTCTGCGAATTCTTGGATGACGAAGCAAACGCTTCCTTCTGCGACCAGGAAAATACCTTTACGGTAGGCCTGGAGGACTGCACACATGTTCCTTTCATGGTAGAAAAAATGAAGAAAGCCGGTTTCAGCGACAAGGAACTGGAAATGATTTCTCGTGGCAACTGGATGAATCTGATTCAGAGAGTCATCGGCTAAGCCGAACTTTTTCAAAGGATAAAAAAGACCGAGAGGCTCGATGGAGTTTCTCGGTCTTTTTGTACAAGCGGAGAAAACCCTTTTGGAAATCTAAAACGATAAAAGATTGCTTGCAAGATTGGACCGTTTTAGATGACAAAAGCAGATTTGCGGAGCAAATCAATGAATAAGGCGGAGCCTTATGAATGGTTTTAAGGTGAAACAGAAGAGAAAAGAGGGATACAATGATTTTTGATGGACACAGCGATATTTTCAGTGATGTTAGATATAAAAGAGAAGCAGGCGAAACACAGGTGCTGAAAAATCACCATCTGGAAAGGCTGCAGAAGGGCGGCATCGGCGGTGCCTGCTTCGTGATCTGGGCAGATACCTTCAATGGATTTGATCCCAAGGATGAAATGGATGCCATCGTGAAAGCCTTGCAGGCAGAAATGGCAGAAACAGAGGATTTTGTTCTGGTACATAATAGAGCAGAGGTGGAAGCGGCAGAAAAAGCCGGCAAATTTGCCATCCTGCTGGGCATCGAGGGCTTGGCCGGCATTGGCGAGGACCTGAGCAAGATCGACGCCCTGTATGAAGTAGGCACCCGCCATGCCATGCTGACATGGAACGAAGAAAACGCTCTGGCAACAGGCGTAAAAGGCAACCCCGACAGAGGCGTGACAGATCTGGGCAGAAAAGCCATCAAGAAAATTCAGGATAAGAAAATGATTCTGGACGTTTCCCACCTGAATGAAAAATCCTTCTGGGATGTGATCGACGCTTCCAATGGCCCTATCCTTGCATCCCATTCCAATGCAAAAGCTTTGGCTGGCGCAGCAAGAAACCTGACAGATGATCAGCTGAAAGCCATCCGTGATACAAATGGTCTGGTAGGGCTGAATGCGTTCAATGATTTTATCAGTGATATCAGAGAAGAACAGGATGTAGACCATCTGGTAAACCACGCATCCTACATTGCAGATAAAATCGGCGTGGAACACCTGGGCTTTGGCTTCGACTTTTTTGAATTCCTGAATACGGATTTCATGAAGAGCTACAGCGATCAGGATGATTCCCTGCTGAGAGGCATGGAGGATTGCTCCAAGGTTCCTGTTTTGTTGGAAAAAATGAGAAAAGCAGGCTTTACGGAAAAAGATCTGGAAATGATCAGCGGCGGCAACTGGCTGAATCTGATCCAGAGAGTGATGGGCTGAAAAGAATAAAAAAGAACCCGAGGATTCCTCGGGTTTTTCTTTTTTAGAAGAACTTGGGCGTCATGGCCCAGATAGAGACACAGTCTTCTTCTCCATTATTGATGTATTTATGGGGCAGGGAACTGTCAAAATAGATACTGTCCCCTTCCTGAAGGATATAGTCCTTGCCGTTGAGGAAAACTGTCAGGGTGCCTTTCAGCACATAGCCGCATTCTTCTCCTTCATGGCTGAGGGCTTTCTTTTCATAGGAATACCCGCTTTTCAGGGTGATTTCCATCATATCCATAGCGCGGTCAGACCGAGTGGGGTGGAGCAACTTATAATAGCTGCTGTCATGATGGGTCACAATGGTTTGATGTTCCCCTTTGCGGATCACGAAATGTTCTTCTGCAGGCTCTTCGTGGAAGAAATAGTTGATATTGGTATCCAGTGCCTTTGCCAAACGCCACAAACTGGTGACGGAAGGAACCACAAGATCCCGTTCGATCTGGCTGATGAGGCCTGTGCTGACATCGGAAAGCTTGGAAAGTTCGGCAATACTCAGTTTTTTTTCTGTTCGAAGTTGCTTTAATTTTCCGCCGATCATAATATCCATAGAAGCTTCCCTCCTTGCTTTCTATATAATATGTTTCAATTCATTTTAGCACTTTTGGAAAATGGGAGCAACTATTTTTTCCGTAAAGAAAAGATGAAAACAAAGGAAGAGAACAGGAAAGGGATTTCCCTGTTTTCGTTGCAAATGAGGGATTTCTATGCTATGATAGGAAAGATTATATTGAGAAAGAATACACAGAAGGAGAATATTATGTTAACTAGTAAACAGAGAGCATTCCTGCGTGGGATGGCAAATGGTATCGATGCGATTTTCCAGGTAGGCAAAAACGGCGTGACACCTGAACTGAGAGACACAGTACACAATGCATTGGAAGCCAGAGAACTGGTAAAGATCAGCGTTTTGGACAATAATATGCTGGGCGCAAGAGAAGCGGCAGAAATGCTGGCAAGCAGAACGGGGGCAGAAGTGGTGCAGGTCATCGGCAATAAATTTGTGCTGTATCGCCCTGCGAAAAAGCCTGTGATCGAATTGCCTCCCGTAAAAAAATAAAATCAAAAAAGAGGGGGAGACTATGGCAAATATGTTCGACTATCTGACTTGCGGGGAGACCTGACTTTGTCCCAGTCTCCTTTTCAGGATGTGGATTCCTTGATTTTATCCACATTGGCATACGTGTTTTTTGACGGCATCTTGTCGGAAAGCATGGAAGAGACGGTTACCATCGCCCAAGCGGCAGAATTGTATTTTGCCCGCCCCCGGGAGGTTTGGAAATCCAGGGTGGAGGAGGACTGGGAACTGCTGAAGTATCTGGCGGAAAGCCAGCGCTTTTCCAAAATGGAATTATGCGGCTATGTGAATAAGCTGGATTTTGCGGCGGAAAAGCAGTTTTCTGCCCTGACCATTCTGACGGGGGATGATATGGCTTTTGTGGCATATCGGGGAACGGATTCTTCCTCCGTCGGCTGGAAAGAGGATTTCAACATGAGCTTTATGGATATGGTCCCTTCTCAGCAGGAAGCAGGCATCTATCTTTGCCGGGCGGCAGAGCATTTTTCGGGAAAGCTGCGGGTGGGCGGCCACTCCAAAGGCGGCAATCTGGCGGTTTTTGCGGCATCCATGTGCCCCGAAAAGGTGCAGGAGCGGATTGTAGCAGTGTATAACCATGATGGCCCCGGCTTTCGGGAAGGGATGCTGCAAAGAGAAGGCTACCGCGCCATGCTGCCAAGAGTGCAGACCTTTGTGCCTCAGTCCTCGGTGATCGGGATGCTGTTGGAGCATGAAGAAGAGTATGTAGTCATCCGCAGCAGCCAGAAGGGCATCATGCAGCACGATCCCTATTCCTGGGAGATTCTTGGAAAGGATTTTGTGCGGCTGGAAGCCCTGATGGAAAAGAGCCGATTGTTGGATCGAACGGTGAAAGCATGGCTGAACGACCTGCCGGAGGAACAGCGGGAAAAATTTGTTGATGCGGTGTATGAAGGCATCTCCATCCTGCCGGTGGATGCCTTTGGGGAAATACAGATCTCTCCCAAAATCGCGCTGCAGGCACTGCGTACCTGGGGCGATGAGGAGGAAGAAACGAAAAAGATCATCGGGGATTCTTTGAAGCTGCTGCTGCAGGCGGCAATAGAAACGGCCCGGGAATATACGACCCTGCCCAAGCTGGGCAATTGGGAAAGAAGGAACGAAAAATGAGAAATGAAATCGCAAATTTTAAGGATTGCAAGAGTATCGCCATCATGGGCGGTACCTTCGACCCCATCCATCATGGACATTTGGTAACAGCGGAAGCAGTGCGCCACAGATTTAAGGTCGATAAGGTGATTTTTATGCCTGCGGGGCAGCCTGCCCATAAGACCGATAAAAAGGTGACCCATAATGAACACCGCTATCTGATGACGGTGCTGGCGACGATGCGAAATGAAAACTTTGAAGTTTCCCGTATCGAAATCGACCGCCCCGGGGTGACCTATACAATTGATACCATCGAAGCCCTGAAAAAAATGTGCAGACCTGATGTGCGTCTGTATTTCATTACGGGGGCCGATGCCATCCATCAGATCATGACCTGGAAGGAACCGGAACGCCTGCTGAGCCTGTGCGACTTTGTGGCGGTGACAAGACCCGGCTATGATAAATCGAAGCTGTTTGCGGATATTGGGGAGATCAGAGAAAAATTCTCCAGTCGTATCCACTATATGGAAGTGCCTGCCCTGGCCATTTCTTCCTCTGATATCCGGGAAAGAGCAAGAAAGGGCGAACCCATCAAATATCTGCTCCCCCAGGAGGTAGAGGATTATATCCACAAATTTGGGCTGTATCAGGATGATGCGAAAAATGAGGTGAAATTTATGCTGCCAATTGAAACAATGCAGGAAAAACTGCAGTCTGCCCTTTCTGTCAAACGCTATATCCATACCATGGGCGTGGCGGAGGAAGCAGTGAAGTTGGCGGAGATCTATGGTACTGCAGCAGACCGACAGAAGGCGAGAGTAGCTGGTCTGCTCCACGACTGTGCCAAGGATTATCCCGTCAACATGAGACTGCGTTTTTGTAAAGAATATAAGGTGAAAACCGATGAAATTATGGAAAAACAGACAGATCTGATCCATCCTTTCCTAGGGGCGGAGGTTGCCAAGAGAGAATATCAGGTCATGGATGAAGATATCCTGAATGCCATCCGTTTCCATACCACAGGGCGTGCGGGCATGTCCCTGCTGGAAAAGATCATTTTCATTGCGGACTATATCGAGCCCAATCGGGAAAAATTCGGCGGTCTGGATGAAGCAAGACGCTTGGCTTATCTGGACTTGGATCAGGCCATAGAATATATTCTGGAAAATACCATTGCTTATGTAAAGGCGAGAGGCAGACTGCTGCATCCCCTTTCTCTGGAAGCATTGGAATATTATAAAAATCGTTGAAAAGGAGGAAATACAATGAACGCATTGGAAGCTGCAAAGGTTGCTCAGGCAGCCTTGGAAGATAAGCTGGGAGAAGATATCAAGGTGCTGGACCTGAGAGGTCTGTCCAACATTGCGGACTGCTTTGTCATCGCCAGCGGGAAAAATGTGAACCAGCTGAGAGCTATGGCGGATGAAGTGGAACAGAAGCTGTTCAAGGAGGGCGTGAAGCTGCACCACAGCGAAGGCTACAGCGGCGGCACATGGATTCTGTTGGATTTCGGCAATCTGCTGGTGCATCTGTTCAACAGAGAAGAAAGAGACTTCTATGGTTTGGATCATGTCTGGGGCGACGCAAAAAGCCTGTAATAAGTGGATTTTATAACAAAAATAGCAAAATCGAATAGTTGGAATTCGACAGAAAAATGCCCTCGACAGAGGGCTTTTTTCGTGGAAAATGACGTTTTTTGGATTTCGATTTGTAAAAATTTTTTTGCTTGAAACCCTTCATCTGCTGAATTTGACAAGATTTTTTTTCGGACACAAAAAATACTTGAACATGAGGAAATTTTGCAGTACAGTTAATTTGTTAGGACAAGAAAATCCTCTTAAAATCGTGTTTTTTGAAATAAGAAAGGACGGAAACAATAATGGAAAAGATTTATCAGGGCAAGACAAAAGACGTTTACAAACTGGAAAATGGCAACGTGCTGCTGAAATTCAAAGATGACTGCACAGGCAAAGACGGTGTATTCGATCCCGGTGAAAACTCTGTTGGTCTGACAATCGAAGGTATCGGTAAAGCGAACCTGGAAACATCCATCAAATTCTTCGAAGTTCTGAAAGAAGCTGGTATCAAGACACATTATGTTTCCGCTGATCTGGATAACGCTACAATGGAAGTTCTGCCTGCAACCGTATTCGGCAAAGGTCTGGAAGTTATCTGCAGACTGAAAGCAACAGGCAGCTTCATCCGTCGTTACGGCGATTATATCGAAGACGGCACACCCATCGAAGGCGGCTATGTTGAAACAACATTCAAAAACGACGCACTGGGCGATCCTCTGGTAACAAAAGACGGTCTGGTTGTACTGGGTATCATGACTGGCGAAATGTATGACAGCATGAAAGAACAGACACTGAAGATCACAAAGATCGTTGCTGCTGAACTGGCAAAACTGGGTCTGGATCTGTATGATATCAAATTCGAATTCGGTTACAACAACGATGAAGTTATCCTGATCGATGAAATCGCTTCCGGTAACATGCGTGTATACAAAGACGGCAAATATGTTGATCCCGTTACACTGACAAAGATCATCAACGGCTAATTCAAATAAGTAAAGCAAAGCGGTGTTTATACACCGCTTTTTTCTTTTGGGCAAAAGAAAATCCTCTCCAATGTAGTGACGGCTTAAGAAAACATACTTTTTGGATTTTGTTGATTTCTTAAGCCGCACTGCGAGGATGTCCCGCCATAAGAAAACATTTTGCAAAAATGAAAAACCGAAAGAAATCTTGAGGATAAAGATTTCTTTCGGTTTTTTGTTTTCTTATGGGGACTCCTCTTACGGAGAGGGCATTTTTATTGCTTTTTATATTTGTTATCGATCTTGGATAAGAAATATACGCAAATCAAAAGCACCAGCAAAAAGCCATAGAGCAATGGACGGCTGCCGGGGAAGGGCACATCTAAAATGGCCTTTGCCACAAAAACGGCACCGACGATCAGGTGCATCCTGCCGATCTCTTTCAGATAGGCGGGCAGATTTGCTTCATCGATATTTTCTAGACTGCGCTTGGTATAAAAGGTCGTATGACCATAGAGGGCAAAAACGCCTCTGGCGAAGAAATAAATACCTGCGAGAAAAAGCAGACTCATGACGTTCTTTCCTCCTTTCGGGCGGGGCAAAATCTTGCAACAGGGCCCGTTTCATGGTAAACTTAAAAAGATATGCGGCAGGGATCAATAGGAGCGTTTGTTGGCTCTTTTGTTCAGGCTGGTCTGACGGTCGTTGGCCTGTTTCATCCATTCCTTCATCTTTTCTTCGAAATCGGAAGAAGCATTGACGGAGGACTGAGGACGGAAATATTCCTGAGCGGGGTTGGATGTTGTTTCTGTATGCTGTCTGCGGGGCTGCTTATTGAAGGGCTTGTCGCTCTTGGGGCGGCGTTCTTCTTTCGGCAGGGCATCTCTGATGGAAAGGGCGATCTTATGGTTTTCTTCATCGATGGAAAGGATTTTTACTTTTACCATATCGCCAACTTTTACATGGTCATTGATATCCTGAACGAAGCTGTTGGCTACCTGAGAGATATGCACCAGACCCTGTACATTGCCAAGGGAAACGATGGCACCAAAGGGCTTGACACGAACAACTTTACCTTCAACGATACTGCCTACTTCTAATTTTTCAGACATTCCTGTATACACTCCTGTTCAATTCGTTATGGTTTAAAAATTTGGCAAAATCAGCAGATGCGCCAATTTTGCGTTCACTGATTCAGTATATCATAGAACGGAATGGAATACAAACAAAATTCAGATACATTTTGGAGGCAATTATGAAGAAAAAAGACGAAATCATTCTGGAGATCCAGGATGTAAATTTTCCCAACAAAGCTTATGGCTACTGTGAAGGGGAAAAGGTTATCGTAAAGAATACGGTACCCGGCCAGAAGGTGAAGGCGCAGGTATTCAAGAAAAAATCCAGCGGCGTGGAAGCCCGCCTGCAGGAGATCGTGGAACATTCCCCTCTGGAGCGGACAGAAGGCATGTGCTCTCATTATGAGCTTTGCGGCGGCTGCACCTACCAGACCCTGCGCCATGAAGAGGAACTGAAGCTGAAGGAACGCCAGGTGAAGCGTCTTTTGGAAAATGCCAATATCCATATCGGCAGCTGGGAAGGCATCGTGCCTGCTCCTTCCGAAACAGGATATCGCAATAAATGCGAATTTTCCTTCGGGGATGAAGAAAAAGATGGTGCGCTGGCTTTGGGTATGCGAAAACGCATGAGTTATTATGAAGTGGTAACGCTGAAAGACTGCAATATCATCGACAACGACTATTTGAAAATCGTGGAAGGCACATTGGCTTTCTTCCAGGAAAGAAAGGTGCCTTTCTATCATAAAGCCCGCCATGATGGGTGCCTGCGTCATCTGGTAGTCAGAAAAGGCGCGGCAACGGGCGAGATCTTGGTGAATTTGGTGACCTCCTCTGAAGTCCCTTTCGTTGTGGAAGAATTCAAAGATATGCTGCTGGCACTGCCCTTGGAAGGCAAGATCGGCGGTATCCTTCATTCCGTAAATGATGGTCTGGCGGATGTGGTAAAAAGCGATGAAATGCACCTGCTTTACGGCAGAGATTATTTCATGGAAAAGCTCTTCGATCTGGAATTCAAGGTTTCCGTATATTCCTTTTTCCAGACCAATTCCGCCGGTGCGGAAAAGCTTTATTCCATCGTTAAGGAGTTTGCCGGGGATGTAGCAAATAAAATGGTCTTTGACCTTTACTGCGGCACAGGCACCATCGGTCAGATCATGGCGGAGGCAGGCTCCAAAAAGGTAGTGGGTATCGAGCTGATCGAAGAAGCGGTGGTGGCTGCCAATGAAAATGCAAAGCGCAATCATCTGGAAAACTGTACCTTTATCGCAGGGGACGTTCTGCAGAAGGTAGATGAACTGGAGGATAAACCTGATCTGATCATCGTAGACCCTCCCAGAGATGGGATCCATCCCAAGGCTATCGGCAAGATCATCGGCTTTGGTGCCCCTGAGATCGTTTATGTTTCCTGCAAGCCTACTTCTTTGGCAAGGGATTTGGAAATTTTCCAGCAGGAAGGCTATCAAGTGGAAAAAGTGAAGCTGATGGATATGTTTCCTCGGACGGTACACGTGGAGACGGTGGCATTGCTTTCCTTGAAAAATAAAGAAAAATAAGAACTTCGGGCGGTGGCTCGGGTGGTTTTGCTGCCCATTTGCCACCGTTTTTTTATTGAGGATACCATAAGCGGAGCGATGGATCACCTTTGCACCATAATTGTTAACCATGTATTTATATTTGGTTGACTATCTGAAAGAGCTGTGGTATCATTCCATTTTAAGGAGGTGGAGAGAATGGGAACGAAGGAAAAACTTCTCTCTTTATTTGAAGAACAGAAAGGAACGTATCTTTCCGGTGAAGAGATCGCCGAGAGGCTTTCTGTTTCCCGGACGGCGGTATGGAAGGCAGTAAAAAGCCTGCGGAACGAAGGGTATGAGATCGATGCTGTCCAAAACAAAGGCTACAGTCTTTCGGTGAAAACAGATATCCTTTCTGCCCAGGGAATCCGAAAATATCTGAACCCGTCCTGTGGTGCCCTGGAGCTGCATGTACTGCCGGAGGCAGCATCGACCAATACACTGCTGCGGGAAAAAGCCAACGCCGGCGCAGCGGAGGGCTGCACCATCCTTGCCAATACCCAGACAGAAGGCAGAGGACGGCTGGGGCGCAGCTTTTATTCTCCCGTAGATACGGGTATCTACATGAGCCTTTTGCTTCGACCGGCGGGGGTTTCCCCCAGTCAGGCTATGAAGCTTACCACAATGGCTGCCGTGGCTGCTTGTGAAGCCATCGAAGAGGTTTCCGGGAAGCAGGCGCAGATCAAATGGGTCAATGATATATATATGGATGGGAAAAAAGTCAGCGGCATCCTTACGGAAGCCTCCCTTGGTTTGGAGGACGGCAGCTTGGATTATGTGGTGCTGGGCATTGGGATCAACGCTTATCCGCCTGCAGAGGGCTTCCCGAAGGAGATCGACCAGATCGCAGGAGCCGTATTCCAAGAACGACAGAACGACGGGAAAAACCGCCTGGCGGCTGCATTCCTGAATCACTTTATGGATGATTACACTGGGGGAAAAATAGAAGATCATGTGGGAAAATATCGGGAAAGAAGTCTGGTGATCGGAAAAGAGATCACCGTGCTATCTCCTACCGGTGGGGAAAAGGCTCTGGCACTGGATGCGGATGAAAAATGTCGCCTGATCGTTCAATATCAGGATGGCAGGACAGAGCGGTTATCCTCCGGTGAGATCAGCATCCGATTTTCATAAGGAGGGCAGGATTTGAGAAGTGAGCATACAAAAGATATGATTTTATGCGCCATGTTTGTGGCACTGATCGCAGCAGGCGCCTTTATCAAGATCCCCGTTCCGGTGGTGCCCTTTACCCTGCAGTATCTGTTTACCATGTTAGCCGGGCTTTTGCTGGGAGGAAGGAAGGGCTGTTTTGCTGTCTGTGTTTATATCCTGCTTGGGCTGGTGGGGCTGCCTATCTTTGCTCAGGGCGGCGGTATCGGCTATATTTTCCAACCCAGTTTTGGATATATCATCGGCTTTGCCGTAGGTGCTTTTGTGACAGGAACCATTGCCAATAAAAAGCATCAGCCGGGCCATGGGCGGCTTCTTGCGGCCAATTTTGTCGGCCTTGCCATCGTATATCTTTTTGGGATGGTGTATTACTATCTCATCAGCAATTTTTATCTGGAAAACCCCATCGGGCTGTGGCCGCTGTTTTTGTATTGCTTTATTCTGGCTGTCCCCGGGGATATTCTATTGTGCATCATCGGGGCGATCATCGGGCATCGGATGATCCCTTTGATTCAAGAAGGAAGGTTGTGAGAAAGAATGGATATAGAACGTTTAGGAAATGCAGTCCTGCAGGGAAAGCAGATCAGCAGGGAAGAGGCCCTTTGGCTGTACCAGCAGCCTTTGGAGGCCCTTTGTCGCAAGGCGGACCAGATTCGAGCGCATTTTTGTTCCAATGGCTTTGATATTTGTACTATCATCAATGGGAAAAGCGGACGCTGTTCCGAAAACTGTCGTTTCTGTGCCCAGTCTGCCCATAACCATACGGGGGCGGAGGAATATCCGCTGCTGCCCAATGAAGAAATTTTGGCCCAGGCTAGGGGAAATGATGCCCAAGGGGTGCTGCGCTATTCCATCGTCACATCGGGGAAACGCCTGTCCGATGAGGAAGTGGAACGGATGTGTGATGCCGTGGGGCAGATTCGGAAGGAAACCAACATCGCGGTCTGCATTTCCTTCGGTCTTTTGAATGAAGAACAGTACCGCAAGTTAAAGGAAGCCGGCGTGACACGGGTACATAATAATCTGGAAACCTCCCGTCGGAATTTTCCCAATGTATGCACTACCCATACCTTTGAAGATAAGATCAATGCCATTCGGGCGGCGCAGGCTGCGGGGCTTTCTGTGTGCAGCGGCGGCATTATGGGGTTGGGAGAAACGGTGGAAGATCGGATCGATATGGCCCTCACCCTGCGGGAACTGGGCATCCGCAGCGTGCCTGTCAATATGCTGAACCCCATTCCCGGCACGCCCTTTGCCCAGAATAAAAAGCTGACTTCAGAGGATATGTGCCGCATCGTGGCGGTCTATCGTTTTCTCCTGCCGGATGCCTCCATCCGCCTTGCAGGGGGACGGGGATTGCTGGCGGATAAAGGCAAACGCTGTTTCCAGTCCGGGGCAAATGCGGCGATCTCTGGAGATATGCTGACGACAGCAGGCATCACTGTGGCCACAGATATGGAGTTGCTCCAGGAACTGGGGTACGAGGTGAGGTATGGAAATGAGTAAGAAGCTGTTTATCATAGGCACGGGAACGGATGTGGGAAAGACATACGTTTCTGGTCTGATTTTAAAAAAATTAAAGGAAAGCGGTGTTTCCGCCGCATATTACAAGGCAGCCATGAGCGGTAACGAGAGAAGCGCAGATGGCAGCTTGATTCCCGGGGATGCCCTCCATGTCAAAAGGGTTTCTGGAATTTCGCAGCCATTGGAGGAAATGTGCCCTTATGTTTATGAGACAGCCGTTTCCCCCCATCTGGCATCTCGGATGGAAGGAAATCCGGTTCAGATGGAAGTTGTCCTTGAAGGCTTTCGGAAGGCTTGCCAAGGCTATGAATATGTGACCATGGAAGGCTCCGGCGGTATCCTTTGCCCCATCTGCTTCGATGAAAAGGAAATATGGCTGCCGGATGTGGTGAAAGCCTGCGGTTTGGACTGTTTGCTGGTGGCAGATGCAGGTCTGGGCACCATCAATGCCGTGGGGCTGACAGCGTTTTATCTGAAAGCCCGCGACATTCCCCTGAAAGGGATCATTTTCAATCATTTTCAGCCGGGAGACCCCATGCAGGAGGATAACATGAAAATGTGCGAGCATTTGACGGGAGCAAAGATAGTTGCCTGTGTACGGGACGGAGACACAGAGCTGGAACTTTCGGCGGAGCAGCTGCAGTCGTTATATGAATAGGAGGAAACAGAATGATCTGGTATCCATATGAACAGATGAAAACCATGAAAGCACCTTATGAGATCGTGGACGCAGAGGGGGTCTATTTATATACCAAGGAGCAAAAGCTGATCGATTCGGTGTCCTCCTGGTGGAGTGTCATCCATGGCTATAAGCACCCGGAACTGAATCGGGCTATCCTTTCTCAGGTGGAGAAATTTTCCCATGTAATGCTGGGCGGGCTGACCCATGAATCGGTGCAGAAGCTGTCGGAAAAACTGCAAAGCTTTTTGCCCGGCGATCTGGACTATTGTTTCTTTTCCGATTCCGGCAGCGTGGCGGTAGAGGTAGCCCTGAAAATGGCGCTGCAATACTATATGAATCGGGGAGAGGAACAGCGAACGATGATCCTTGCCCTGGAGCATGCCTATCATGGGGATACCTTTAAGACCATGGAAGCCGGGGATGATGAGGACTATCACTTTGTTCTGAAAGCATACGGCTCCAGCAAATATGTGGTGCATATCCCTACGGAAATCGAAGCACTGGAACAGGCCTTTGCCAAATATCACCACCGATTGAACTGCTTCATCGTGGAGCCGCTGCTACAGGGGGCAGGGGGCATGCGGATGTATGATATCTCCTTCCTGAAGCGTGCCAGAGAGCTTTGTGATCAATATGGGGCGCTGCTGATCTTTGATGAGGTGGCAACAGGCTTTGGGCGGACGGGCAATCGATTTGTGGCGGATTTGGTCCTGCCGGATATTCTGGTGCTGGGAAAAGCATTGACGGGGGGATATATTGGCCATGCGGCAACGGTGGCAAATCATAAAGTATTCGAAGGCTTCTATGATGATGACCCTAATCATGCCTTGATGCACGGCCCTACCTTTATGGGCAATGCTCTGGCGTGCAGCGTGGCACTGAAATCCATCGAGCTATTTGAAACGGAGGATTACATGGCGAAAATCCAAAGAATTGAGGAGATCACCCGACGGGAAATGGAAGGTTTTTCCGACCCTCGCATCCAGGAAGTCCGCATCATAGGTGGCTGTGTCTGCGTAGAGGTGAAGGATGCGGACACACTGAAAGGGTATCAGCAGTTTGCCTATGAACGGGGAGTGTTCAGCAGGCCCTTCCTGAAATACCTTTACGCCATGGTTCCTTATATCATCACGGAGGAAGAACTGGTCAAGGTGCTGGATACCATGAAAGCCTGGTTTGCCCGGTGAATTTTTTTGGTAACCCCGAGGAAATCATGGAAAAGGACGAAGCCCCATGCTATAATACAGACAGAATGCTTAAAATGAGCCCAAAAGAAAAATCTGTATGAATTGAGGAGAGATATATGAAAATTTCGAAAAAAGACGCCCTGATGTGGTTTTCCTTTTTTGCCCAGCTGGATGAGGAAGAAGAACTGATGCCCAAGCAGATGGAACTGGTCTATGCCACCTTTGCCCAGATCGAAGATGCCATTGATGCCAGAAATGAAAAACTGATGGCGGAGATCAAAGGGCTGAAATCTGTCGATGGCAGAACCTATTTTGTTGGTCCCGAGGAAAAATTCGCCAAGGGCTGCCGTTCCTGCATGACGGGGACAGGCCTGACTGCCATCCGCAAAACAAACAAATGCAATATCCAGTGCAAATTCTGCTATAACTATGGGGAATTGGAGGATTGCATGCCCATCGGCGAAGGCTTGTGGGAGATCGGCGGCACGAAATTCTACGAAAGGGATTTGGATCTGCTGCTTTCCATTCAGGAAAAACCTACAGGGATTTCCTATGTATATCTGGAACCCTTTATGGAAATTGAAAAATACTATGGTATCATCAAGAAATTCCACGAAGCAGGTATTCATCAGCACATGTATACCAATGGTACCCTGGCAACGGAAGAAAACCTGAAAGCCCTGGGAGAAGCGGGGCTGGATGAGCTGCGCTTCAATCTGGGGGCGACCAATGCTTCCGACAAAGTCATCGAAGCCATTGCAACGGCGAAGAAATATATCAAATATGTGGGTATCGAAACACCCATGACACCGGAATATTTCGAAGCATTTATGCAGAAAAAAGAGAAGATTCTTGCTACCGGCGTGGATTTCATGAACTGTGCAGAACTGCATCTGAATAACAATAATATTTGGAACTATGAGGGCGAAAATATGTATGTGTATCGCCATGGCTATGTTTCTCCCATTTGGAGCCGTGAACTGACCTTCAAACTGATGAAGATGGCGGATGAAGAGGGCTGGGATGTGGCTGTCCATGACTGTTCCAATCGTACCAAATTTGCCCGTGGGCTGAATATGAAGAGCAAGGAAGGCGGATGGTTTGGGGCCAGCGGCTATGGCTCTGAATTCAGCAGACCCCCCTTTGAAGCCTTCCTGCCTATCCTGCAGGATGAAAGCTTCCAGTTCTTAGAAGAAGAGGAACTGCCGGAAGGCTACCGCCCTGGGGAATTGTTCTTTTAAGCAAACAAAAAGCACCTGATTCTGAAATCGGGTGCTAATTTTTTGCTTATTCCGCAGTTTTTGTTTTCCAAAGCAGCATATTATCTTCTACATACACTTCCATTTTATCCTGATCCACCAGATAGGACAGATAAGAGCGGACAGTGCTGCCGATGAGGACATACTGGTTATAATCCATGGTCAGGTCAAACACTTCAAAGACCCGCTTCAAAATCTGCTCGAACTGCAGAGGTTCTGCGCAGATTTCCATGATCTTGTCCAGAATTTCCAGCATCTTATTGCGGTTTGCCGCCACCAGAGGCTTGATATCTTCCATGGCTTCCGCATGGGCGGGGATGAATAGTTTGCCCTCCAGTTTTTCCACGAAATCCAGTGTTTCGAACTGGGCTGCCACATCATAGAAGAAGGACAGGTGATATTTGGAAATGATATTTTCCCCGAAAACGCAGTCCGCCAGGAAATAAACATCATCGGGGGTCTTTATGCCGATCATATCCCAGAAATGACCGGGCAGGCGGAAGTATTCCATGCCTTCAGGCAGTTTTGCTTCGGTGATATCCTGCCCTTTGGAAGGGGTCGCCATCAGAAATTTATTCCGCAGTTTTTTGAAAGGATAGCCGCCATAGAGGAAGGAAGGCTCCAGAATGGGGTTTTCCACCACAGCCACTTCCATGGGGGTGCTGTAAACAGCGCAGCCGAGGCGATTCTGCAGCAGGGTATTGCCGCCGTCGTGGTCGGCATTGGAGTGGGTATTGATGATGGCGGTCAGCTTCCAGCCCTGGGCATCCAAGATTTTCTGGATTTTTCTGCCGGCGTCCTTATCGTTGCCGCTGTCGATGAGCCACACATCGTCATCGCTGACGCAGTATACGCCGATTTTGGAAGGGGAGTTGATATAGTATGTATTTTCTGCTACCTGTACCAATTCGTACATGGGCAAAACCTCCTTTGTTTCGTGGGCTCCGCGCCCACACCCCGCAAGGGACTTAGTCCCTTGACCCGATATACAAAAACTGCGTTTTTGTGGGGAATAAATATAACTGTCCGCACACAAAACGCAGTTTTGTGCAAATATAGGGGTGCAGGGGGATTATCTCTCTGCTAGGGTTTGGGACAACGTCCCAAGATTTTTAGTTCATAGAATCAGTAGAACCGATGACGTTTTTGATCTTGTCCTCTACCAGTTCCTGGATCAGGTTTCTGCCTGCGCCCAGATAGCCGCGGGGGTCGAAGGCAGCGGGATCATCGCCGAAGGATTTGCGGATCGCTGCTGTCAGGGCCAGTCTCAGGTCAGTATCCATGTTGATCTTGCAGACTGCCATAGAGGAAGCTTTCCGCAGCATTTCCGCGGGGATACCTTTTGCGCCTGCGATATTTCCGCCGTATTCGTTGCACATAGCAACACATTTCTGGTCAACGGAGGATGCGCCGTGCAGAACGATAGGGAAGTTATGGAAACCTGCTGCTTCCAGTTTTTCTGTGATGGTCGCCAGTCTGTCGAAGTCCAGCTTTGCTTCGCCTTTGAATTTGTATGCGCCGTGGCTTGTGCCGATGGCGATAGCCAGAGAGTCAACGCCTGTGCGTTTTACGAAATCCACCGCCTGGTCAGGGTCTGTATAGGTTGCGTTTGCAGCGTCAACCTTTACTTCGTCCTCTACGCCTGCCAGCTTGCCCAGTTCTGCTTCTACTACGATGCCTCTTTCATGGGCATATTCCACGATTTTCTTTGTCTGGGCAACGTTTTCTTCATAGTCCAGATGAGAACCGTCGAACATAACGGAAGTGAAGCCATATTCGATACAGTCTTTGCAAACTTCGAAATCAGAGCCATGATCCAGATGCAGGGCAATATCCAGACCTGTTTCTTCGATGGCAGCATCTACCATTGCTTTCAGATATTTGGGATGGGCATATTTCAGCGCGGATTTGGAAACCTGCAGGATCACAGCGGAATTCTGCGCTTTTGCAGCCGCTACGACACCCTGGATGATCTCCATGTTATTGATGTTGAAAGCACCGATGGCATAGCCGCCTTCAAACGCTTTTTCAAACATTTTTTTTGTTGTAACCAAAGCCATATAAAGACACCTCTCTTGTATTATTTTGGGTTTACTTTTAGCATTTCCGTATATTAGAATTATAATACGGCAACGGATTTGTGACAAGGTATTTGCTGGGAAAAGATTTCGATGGGAGGATGAAAAATGAGAGCGATTGTTACATTTTTTTCCATTTTAGGATTGGATTTGGGGACGAAGCACTGGGTGGAGCAAAAACTGCCCCTGAACCGGAAAAAAGAAATTGTCAAAAACCGTCTGTATTTCTGGCACATAAAAAACGGTGGTATGGCTTATAATAGATTCGACGGAAGGAGAAAGGGCATCCTGCTTTCCACAGGCGGGCTGCTGGCTGTTTACACCGGCCTGTTTTTCCGCATCCTGGGGGGAAAGGACGACCAGCGGATGGCACTGCCCCTGGCGGTGACCCTGGGCGGCGGCTATGCTAACTTTTGGGAACGGCTGAAAAAGGGAAATGTAACGGATTTTTTATATCTTCCCATCAAGGGAAAAAATGCTCCTATCTTCAATCTGGCGGATGTTGCCATCGTTTTTGGGGCAGCGTGGCTGACAATGCTTCCCTGCTTCAAAAACAAGAAAAAATGATTTTTATGTTGCCTAGTAAGGACAATTGTAGTATAATCGACGTAAAGAATCCTGAAATGTTCGACAACTTGCCATATTTGAACCTACATTACTGACTCGGGACTCCTATACACGACAGATATGTCAGGCCCCAAGATAATTCCCTTTGGGCGGGGGAAGGCAGAGTCTGAAGTTGCGGAAACCCACCTGGCTTAGGCTAGGTGTCAAGAGGCAAGACCGGCATTTCGGGATGTTTTTTTGCAGAAAATAAGAAAACAGCTTCTTTTGGAGGCTGTTTTTTTATGGAAAAAAGGGAAAATGGTGGTTTGAGTATAAAAATCAGTTGATTTTATGAAAAAAACAAAACATTTATAAAAAATAATTGGAAAAAAAGAACAAATTTACGAGAAAGTATGATATAATGATTGCGTCATCATGGGGGTACTTTGCATCAGGGTATTTCATACATGATGCAAAAATAATTTTACCTATACGAAAGGGGAATGAGTATGAGAAAAAGAAGACTTTTGGCATGGCTCATGGCAATGGTAATGGCCATAGGGCTGATGCCGGCAACAGCGTTGGCGGATAGCAAAATTAATCCATCCGATTCAGAAAATTATACAAGTACAACGACAGTATATGAATTGGATTTGGATGACGATGATGCTTCAATCAACAAACATGTAGTACCTAGATATGTCTGGGAAAATAATGGAACTACCTATATTGCATTCCGGCATAATAATACTAGTCAGCCTTTTGAGAGTGCAGCGATTGAAAAAGAAAATGGTAAAGACCATGACAAATGGGTAAGTACTTCCGATTTTACGTATACCTATAAATTAGTTATTAATGGAAAAGATTACAAAGCAAATGAAGGGGATTTCTGGGCAGTTGCAGCTTTTGCTGGAAACTTGGCAGATTTCATTGATGATGATGACGAAATGGATATTTCCTGGAAACCCAAGAATGGACAGGGATTTGGCGGTAAAGATGTCGATTTTGAACTGAAACCGGCTACTCCTGTTGAACCTCAAGTACCTACAGCACCTACTCAGCTGAATGTTGGTCTGGAAATCGTTTGTACCGACGAAGCGCATGAGCATTCCGTTGAAACATTCGACTATACAATCGGTGACGTAGAAGGAAATGACCAGAATGGCTACCACGTAGCAGTAACATTGGATAATCCAAAAGCTTACTATCCTGCTGGTCATGAGGCAGACGACAGCGAGAATGATGTTACAGAGCTCACATTTGATTGGGACGGAGAGAATTGGGT
>SFGI01000046.1 GCA_004557645.1 [Eubacterium] saphenum
ACCGCCGATTATATCTTGTTCGTCTGGCGTAATGGGAAAATTAGCATCATACTTCATTAGTTTTTCACGTTTTTCTTCTGTGTCCATAGAAGACATAAGTAAACCGACAAAATTAAAGTCAATGCCTTCAATCTTACCACCTTCATCACTTAGAACAACAAAAGAATGTCTTCCGATAAATTTACCAATTCTTTTTGGATTGTATACTAGAATAATGTCACCAATCTTGCACATATACTACACCTTAATTATTTCTTAATTAGCACCTGTTTTTCTCCATTCAACACATTATTAGCCCATTTTATAGGAGAAATTTGTTCGTCTACAATATGACTAGGAACTTTTTTTGCAAATTTTAAAGATGAAAAATCAAGTTTTTTATAACCAGTTCGTTTATCATTCACAAATATTCCCCCTTTCTCCTTTGACATACGACATTGATATGCGTTAATAATATATGAATTATAGCATATAGCTAATTCGTTGACAATATCCATATTATTTAACATACTCTGTAAATCAATCTTATTCAATAGTATATTGCAAATACAGATAAGTGATACATTGGTTATATGATTATTATAAACAATATCTGCAAGTTTGTAAACGATGAATCAATATTTTGTATCTTGTTCTAAATAAACAAAAACCATATCCCTTGACATTCAGTTATGGTTTTTGTACAATTTCAGTTATGACGTTCATACAAAATGCAATTATGTTATACTTCTTTGGATGTCATAACTGAGGGACATAAAATTTTGATAAAAAAATCTCTGAAAGCCTTGATTTTACTGGGTTTTCAGAGTCCAAAATATAAATGATAATGATTATCAATTAGTTTTCGTTACGACGACGTTCAGAATACTTACCACAACTGGGATGAATAATTCCAAATAAGAAAATAAAAACGACATGATATGAAAATGACGTCTTTCTATCATGTCGTTTTTTATTGTACTTCTTAATTTATTCCTGCAGGGAAAACTCCCCATCCTGCCATACGCCGTAGATCTCTTCCAGCAGCGTAAAGGGCTGCTGTCCGCGGAAAATCTCCGTCATTTTCTTTTCGAAGGCTTCCGCCTCATCTGTTTCCACCAGAACGATATATTCCACCTTATCGGTATAGATGGTATCGAATAATTCATGGCCATCCTGCAGAATCTCATACTGCACCTTACCGGAATCTGTATAATCCGCTATCACGGAATATTTCCGATAGAGCACCAGCTCCGCAATGCCCGCCGCCAAAAGGCCTTCCTTTGCCGCTTTGCCATAGGCACGCACCAGACCGCCTGTCCCCAGCAGAGTGCCGCCAAAATAACGAGTCACAACAATCGCCGTATCCTTTACATCTTCGCCCTTCAGCACGCTCAGAACGGGCATACCCGCTGTACCCTGAGGCTCGCCGTCATCGCTGAACCGCTGCAGTTCATTCCGCTCGCCAATCTGATAGGCAAATACATTGTGGGTGGCATTCCAATATTTCTTTTTCATTTCTTCGATAAAAGCGCGGGCTTCTTCCTCCGTTTTCACAGGGCGCACCGTGGCGATAAAACGAGATTTCTTTTCCACAATCTCCGCTTCTGCCTGCTCTAATATCGTTCTATATTTTTTCAGCATATTTTCACCTTTTTCAAAATTTGTATTTTTTTCATCATAACATATCTTTCCTGATTTCCTCAACCCTGCTTTTGTATGGAAATTCATTTTTTCGTCCATCCTAAGGACGAGGTGATAAAAATGATGAAAAAATATGAAAACCTCTGCGACCTGTTGGAACAAAACCCTGCGGCCCGCCGTTTCTTCGATACTCTGCCCGATTATGTGCAGGAAAGCATCCAGGAACGGGGCAACAATATCCGCTACGACAGAGACCTGCGGGGCTATGCCGAAAAACTGCTGAGAGGAGACGATTGATATGTTTGGGAGAGAATACCGGGATCTGGCAGACATGCTGCTGAACAATGAACGGGCAAAAAATTTTTATAAGGATCTGCCTCAGGATATCAAGCAGATCATTACCGATAACGGGCACGAAATCCGTACCATGAGTGCCCTGCGGCATTTTGCCAAAACAGCCACAAAAACAGATGACTGATACAGAAAAAGGGATTTATCCATTTCGGATAGATCCCTCTTTTCTTTCTTATTTATCAAAGCCCATCAGCTTTGCACAGTTGTTATAAAAAACATCCTGAATCTGTTCTTCCGTTAAGCCGCTTGTCATGACCTTCATGGCTTCTACTGCCGCAGGGTGATAAGGGGCATCTGTACCAAACATGATACGGTCGTGTCCTACTTCTTCGTAAGCCTCTTTGATCTTGGAAGGCATGGGCATGCCACTCATTTCCAGATACAGATTGGGATAGCGCTTCGCCATTTTCAGGGAAGCATCGATATAAACGCCATGACCATGACCCATGTGGATCATGACCAGCTTCACATCGGGATGACGTTCTGCCAGCAGGGCAATGCTCCAGGGCAGAGAATAAGGCGGATGACCGCAGTGCATGAAAACAGGGATATTCAAATCCTTTGCTGCCTCCATGATGGGGTCCATGATCTCTGCATCAGCAACATAAGCGTGCTTCAGAGGATTTGCCTTGATGCCTTTGAAGCCTTTGTTCTGTACATAATCATAGATCATATCCACAGCCTTCTGTCCATCCAGAGGGTTGGGATATACCATCCCTACGAAACGGTCGGGATATTTCTGCACCGCTTCCAGACAGATCTCATTGGGCTGAGAACACAGCAATGTTTTTTCGATATGGAATTCATCCATCTGTGCGATCAGTTCTTCTGCCGTGATCGCCAATTTTGCCCAGCCGCCAAATACGCCGATATGAGCATGGGCATCTATTTTTTTGAACTCTTTTACATCCATTTTTTACATCTCCTTTAATCTCCGCATTACGCCTGCTTTGCTGAGCAGTGTTACCAATACTGCCCCCAAAACGACACCCGTGATGGTCTGGGAAGTCAAGCCAGGTACACTAGTGATGGCATAGGCCCAGTCGAACATAACGACCTTCACCGCTGTATACAGGAAGATCTGCACGATACCGCCTACCACAGAGCCAATAAACCAATTCAACTTTGATTCAGGCATGATCTTATCAATAAACATCCCCATCATAAATGCCATGATGTATTTGATCACAAATGTGGGCACTACCCAATGCATATAGCCGCCCAGCAGATCGGATAAAGCCGCACCGATGCCGCCTGCCAAAGCGCCCTTTCTTGTGCCCAGAAGCAATACGCTCAGGAAAATCATACAGTCCCCCATATGGGAATAGCCGTGAGGCGAAGGAATCTTAACAGCATAGATCCCAACAAAAGTAATCGCTGCCATCATTGCCATTTTGGTTATGTCTTTTACAGAATAAGAATTTTTCATTTGTATCTCCCCTTCTTTTTTTCATTTCGATTCTTATTTTATCATTTCTGGAAAAAACAGCCTACCCTTTCCATCGGTAATGCGGCAATTGCATGGGTACAATCATTTTATTTGTTTCGATACAATTCGATAAAATGTTTTGAATAAAATACATTCCCCATGATAAAATGTTTTGTTTTTTTGATATATTCCGACAAAAAGAAAACTGACACCGATAGAAGTTCGATGTCAGTTCGTTTCATAGATCGTATTCTATAATTTGTCTTATTCTACTGCCCACATAAAAGGGTTCCGTTCTAAATGCGTATCATTTTATCCGCAATCATTTGCCAAAAGCGACTGCATCTTGCTGTTTTTTGGCTTCGATCGCTTTCTTTGCCACCATATCTTTCACCTTCATCAGGCGAGTCGTGTTGGCACGTTCATTTTCTTCCAGCTTCATGGTGATGTATTTGATGGTCTCCTGATAGTTGGGAATCATAACGTTTTCCAGCGCATTTACACGACGGCGGGTACGTTCGATCTCCTGAGCCAACAGCTGTGCTGTCTTTTCGCTTTCTGCCAGACGGAGCAAAGGCTCCATGGCATCGGAAAAGGAAAGCATCGCGCTGTCTAGTTCGCCGGAGGTGAACGCCATACCATAGGGGTAGATATTGCCTTCTCTGCCGCCTTCCTTCTGGAAGTCAAATACAGGCACGTTTACACTCATGATATTTTTATTCGTTACCTTAACAGATACGGACTGCTGGGGAATCATCAATGCTTCCCCCAGGCTGACTTCGCTCAGCACCGCTCTGGCAATGATAAAGTTTTTATAAGCATTTTCCAGAGCCGTTTCCGCTTCTTCTCTCAAACGCTTATTTTCCCGCACGATCTCCATGAACTGTTTCATCAGTTCATCCAGCTTATCCTTCAGCAGCTTATGCCCTCTGGTCGCTGTTTTCAACTGACCTTTCAAGCGGGTCATTTCCATACGGGTGGGGTTGACATTCAATCTAGCCACACTTCATCACTCCCCGCTGTTCAGATATTTTTCCAGATATTCATCACGGATACGTTTCAATTCACTCTTCGGCAGCATACGCAGCAGGCTCCAGCCTGTTTCCAGTGTCTGCTCGATGGTTCTGTCTGTCTGGAAGCCCTGAGAAACATATTTCTTTTCGAATTCGTCTGCGAATTTTGCATAGATCAGGTCAACTTCGGACAAAGCAGATTCACCCAGAATCGCCATCAGTTCCTTGGCATCCTTACCACGGGAATAAGCTGCGAACAGCTGGTTCATGGTATCTGCGTGGTCTTCTCTTGTCTTGCCCTTACCGATACCTTTATCCTTCAGACGGGACAGGGAAGGCAGAACGTTGATGGGAGGCTGAATGCCTTTTTTATCCAGTTCACGGCTCAGGATGATCTGACCTTCTGTAATATAGCCTGTCAAGTCAGGGATAGGATGGGTCTTATCTTCTTCAGGCATAGTCAGAATAGGGATCATTGTGATGGAGCCGGGATGACCTTTCATACGGCCTGCACGTTCATACATAGTCGCAAGGTCTGTATACAGGTAGCCGGGGTAACCACGACGACCGGGAACTTCTTTTTTCGCTGCAGAAACTTCACGGAGGGCTTCTGCGTAGTTTGTGATATCTGTCAGGATGACCAGAACGTGCATGCCCTGTTCAAATGCCAGATATTCTGCCGCTGTCAGCGCCATTTTGGGCGTACAGATACGTTCTACGGCAGGGTCGTTTGCCAGGTTTACAAAGACAACGGAACGGTCAATGGCACCTGTCTGTTTGAAGTCGTTGATGAAGAATTCAGCGTCTTCAAAGGTGATACCGATGGCAGCGAATACTACTGCAAATTTGGAATCTGTGCCGCGAACCTTTGCCTGTCTTGCGATCTGTACTGCCAGATTTGCATGGGGCAGACCGGAAGCAGAGAAGATAGGCAGCTTCTGCCCACGAACCAGTGTATTCAGACCGTCGATGGCAGATACACCAGTCTGGATGAATTCCGCAGGGTATTCACGAGCCGCAGGGTTGATGGGCGCACCGTTGATATCCAGTCTCTTTTCGGGGATGATTTCGGGACCGCCGTCGATGGGGTTGCCCATACCGTCGAAGACACGACCCAGAATGTCGGGGGATACGCCGAAATCCAGGCTCTTGCCCAGAAAACGTACTTTACTTTCTGCCAAGTTGATACCTGTTGCGCTTTCGAACAGCTGTACCAGAGCAGTATCGCCGTTTACTTCCAGAACCTTGCATTTTCTGATCTCGCCGTTTGCCAGTTCGATTTCGCCCAGTTCGTCGTATGTGACGCCTTCAACACCGGAAACAACCATCAGAGGGCCGGCTACTTCCTGAATGGAACGATATTCTTTTATCATAATTCATCTGTCCCCTTTCTGATCAGATCCTGTACCTGTGCTCTGATTTCGTTTTCGATTTCATCGTAGCTCTTGTCTACGTTGATCTCTTCTACGTATTTTGCACGACCGATACGTTCGATAACGTCCAGTTTCGTCAATTTCTGAATTGTAATACCCTGTTTGATGGCTTCGCCTGCTTCTTTATAGAAAGTCAGGATCAGCTTCAGCATACGATACTGTTTATGCAGGGATGTATATGTGTCAACTTCGTGGAAGGAATTCTGATGCAGGAAGTCTTCACGGATGGAGCGGGCAACTTCCAGGATCAGTCTGTCGCTGTGGGACAGGGCATCCACGCCGACCAGCTGTACGATTTCATTCAGTTCTGCTTCTGTTTGCAGCAGTCTCATGGCTTCTGTACGCTGTGCGGAGAAGTTGGGTTCTACGTTTTCATCTGCCCATGCGTCAACCTTCGCCTGATACAGGGAGTAGCTTGTCAGCCAGTTGATGGCAGGGAAATGACGTTTATACGCCAGGGAGGAATCCAAACCCCAGAATACCTTTACGATACGCAGAGTTGCCTGAGATACGGGTTCGGAAATATCACCGCCGGGAGGAGATACAGCACCGATGGCTGTCAGTGTACCGATTCTGCCTTCATTGCCCAGACAAACCACACGACCTGCACGTTCATAGAACTGTGCCAGACGGGAACCCAAATAAGCAGGGTAACCTTCTTCACCGGGCATTTCTTCCAGACGGCCGGACATTTCACGAAGGGCTTCTGCCCAACGGGAAGTGGAGTCTGCCATCAGGGCAACGCTGTAGCCCATATCACGGAAGAATTCCGCAATGGTGATACCTGTATAGATAGATGCTTCACGGGCCGCTACGGGCATATCGGAAGTATTTGCGATCAGAACAGTTCTCTGCATCAGGGATTCGCCTGTGCGAGGGTCTTTCAGTTCAGGGAATTCATTCAGTACGTCTGTCATTTCGTTGCCGCGTTCACCGCAGCCGATGTAAACAACGATATCTGCATCCGCCCATTTTGCCAGCTGGTGCTGTGTAACTGTTTTACCAGAACCAAAGGGACCGGGGATGGCTGCTACACCGCCCTTTGTGATAGGGAAGAAGGTATCGACAACACGCTGACCTGTGATCAGGGGCGCATTGGGGGATTCTTTTTCTTTATAAGGTCTTTCACGACGTACGGGCCATTTCTGCATCATCGTCACGTTGACATCGTTGCCTTTTTCATCTGTGATGATACAAACGGTTTCTTCTACGGTAAAATCACCGATGAAGATTTCTTTGATGACACCCTTCAGACCGAAAGGCACCATGATCTTACACTGAACCACAGCAGTTTCCTGTACGAAACCGATGACGTCACCTGCAACAACAGCATCGCCGGGCTGCTTTGTGGGTTCAAATTTCCATTTCTTTTCTCTGTCCAAAGAAGGCACTTCAACACCTCTGCGGATGTTTGTACCGCCGACTTCGTACATTTTTTCCAGTGGACGCTGGATACCATCATAGATCGTGGAGACCAGACCGGGGCCCAGCTCTACGCTCATAGGCATACCAACGGATACCACTTCTTCACCGGGGCCAAGGCCTGCGGTTTCTTCATAAACCTGAATGGAGGCTTTGTCTCCGTGCATTTCGATGATCTCGCCGATCAGATGTTTATCAGATACACGAACCACGTCGAACATGTTGGCATCTCTCATGCCTTCCGCAATGACCAGTGGACCTGACACTTTTACGATCGTGCCTGTTTTCATATGCTCATTCACCTACAATCATTCTTTATTCACTAAACAATATATCTGCGCCGATGGCACGTTTTGCCGATTCGCGCACTTCATTCATGCCCAGACCCATATTTCCACCGATACCGGGGATGACGATGATGGCGGGCAATTCCATATCTTTGTATTTGGCAATGCTTTCCTTTGCCTTCAGGCTGGCTTCTTCCGTGATATAAATGATCGCGTATTCTCTTTCCGCCAGTCTGTGGATGGTCTTTTTGATTTCCTCTGCTGTGTAAGCAGGGAAAATATCGATCCCCAGAGCAAGGAAGCCCATAACTGTGTCCTTGTCGCCAATGATACCAACTTTAGACATACGCTTCTCTCACCCTTTCCTTGATCGTTTCTGCATCAATATCATGCAGTTTGCATGTCATGATGATACGCACGCATTTCGCCTCAGTTTCCTTTGCAAGGATATAGGCTGCAACGGGTTCCGGCGTCAGCGTTTTATATTTCGCATCCTTGATACATTCCATCAAATAGTCATCACAGGCTTTTTCAAATACCGTGAAGCCCTGATCCATATAGGTTTCACAGAGGGTGCCATAGGAGGTATCCTTCAGCATCTGGATGACATTGTCGTTTTTCAACGCTTTGATCAGCAGTTCCGCAGGCAGCTCGCCGCCAGGCACGATGCTTTCTTCCAATTCTTCATCGCTGCGTTTCAGCTGCCAGATACGCAGGAGCGTCTTCAGATTCGTTACATCCGCCAGCTTGCGGACATATTTGGAAACATATTCGTTGCCCAGCTTTTCCGCCGCATCGGACATGACCTGGAAGCAGGCTTTATCCAGAATGGAATCGATAAAGCGGGCATTTTTTGTTTTCGCATACATTTCTGTTGCTTCCTGCACTGCATCTGCCTTGATATTGGGCAGTTCCATGTAGTTTCTTTCACGGAAGTTTTTCTGCAGGATATCCACAGGAATACTGCCGCCCTGGATCAGATATTTTTTCCCGTTGACCTTGGAAATTTCTTCCTTGATCAACACCTTTACATTATGATAGTCGTTCTTGAATCGGAAAATATCCATAAACGTTTCGGAAGCGATCAGCTTACCAACAGCCTGATATTCCGCTTCCAGATGGTTCTGGATCATTTTTTCAAATTCATGAATGTCATTGATCTCTGTTTTACCGTAATCGGTTTCAGAAAGGATACGCAGTGCTTCTGCTGCGTCTTTGGCTTCCGCCATCTGCATCAGTTTCTGCTTTGTCAGCAGTTTATTTTCCATGGAACGAACACTCGCCACGGCGAAAGGGTAAATCTTGTTTCTAGCCATGCTCTACCCCTCCTTAGAATAAGATCTGTGCTGCTGTCTGGCGGATCGCTTCTTTTTCTACTGTAATGATAGATTCAAAAGAATAGTTATATTCGATATCTCCGTTTTTCACGATAAAACCACCGCTGATATCTGCAGTTTTTTCGGAAAGCTGGAAGCCGTTTTCCTGGACCACTGCAGCCAGTCTTGCTGCATCCTTGGGAGAAACGATGATCTCCGTCCCCAGAGATTTATCCAGTTTCGCCAGCATACCGCCGATGACCTTGGCATATTCTGCATCCTCCAGAGAAAGCAATCTTTTTTCCGCTTCTGCGATCACATCAGCCAGAATGTTCTGCTTCTGTTCCAGGATGGCTTTTTTCGCCTGCATTTCCGCACCGGAAATTTCCTTGGATCTCACTTTATCTGCTTCGGAATTGGCTGCTCTTTCCAGGGCATCCGCTTCTTTTCCTGCTTTATCCTGAGCTGCTTTCAGAATAGAATCTACTTCCTTCTGAGCCTGTTTCAGCGTTGCATCTGCCACTTTCTCTGCTTCTGCTATGATTTTATCGATGATGATCTTGCCGTCATTCATAGGAGTTTCTCCTCCTTTGCCTTAATTTATATTACAACTGGATGCTGTTGAGCATCAGGAAGGAAATCAGCAGAGCCAATACAGCGTATGTTTCTACCATGGCTGCAAACAGCATACCTTTTGCCATTTCACTGGGTTTTTTACCGATCAGCATGATACCGGAAGCTGCTGCTTTACCCTGTGCATAACCGGAGAAAATACCAACCAGACCGATGGGCAGTGCTGCTGCGAAAATGGAAGCACCCTGTGCCACTGTCAGTTCGACCATGCCATCGCCGCCCAGAAGGCCAACTTTTACCAGAACGATAAAGGCGATCAGCAGACCATAGATACCCTGTGTACCGGGCAGCGCCTGCATCAGCAGAACCTGACCGAATTTGTTGGGGTCTTCAGAAACAACGCCCGCTGCAGCTTCACCTGCAACGCCTACGCCAAGGGCAGAACCAATACCAGCCAAAGCTGCTGTAGCTGCGCCTAATAATGCTAAAAATTCACCACTGAATAAACTTTCTACCATGTTCATTCTCCTCCTTAACGATCTCGATCTTTCACGATCTTGATATATTTTGTTTTTCTTTCAAAAGGACGGAACTCTCTGCCGCCGCCCGTATAAAATTTACCAAAGAATTCTACATACTGCAGTCTGCAGGAATGTACGAATGCCCCCAGGGCATTGATAGCCAGATTGAAGATGGTACCAAACACCAGTGCCACTGTCAGCAGGATCGCGCCAACGACGCCGCCCCCTGCCAGAGAACCCAGTGTATTGATAACCTGAGCAACTACGCCAGTCGCCAGACCCAACGCCAACAGTCTGGAGTAGGAAAGGATATCGGACAGGTAATTGGTGATGCCATACAGGCTGCCAAGACCACCTGTGATCTTCCCAAAGATGCCTTTTTTCTTTCTGCCGCCTGTCAGCAAAATGCCGACTACGCCGACAATAGACATTACCTTGCCTGCGCTTGCCAATGCAGGAGCAACACTGTCGCCTACACCAAACAGCACCAGACCGATCAGCAGTACATACCACAGACCGATATCGCAGATGGCATCAATAGGATGACCATCCCGAATAGACATATATGCCTGAATCCCCATACCTACGAACAGGTGGATCGCCCCCAAGATCAGGGAGAAGATCAACAGCTTCATAGGATTGTCCATGGGATTGAACCAGATTGGATTGATGACGAACTCCTTACCGAATAGCGTAGCAGCCGCAACTGTGAAGAAGTTGCCGAACCAGCCGCCGAACAAAGCACCCCAGATGAATGTGGAGATGCCGCAGTAGAAGAACATCTTAAACATTTTGTAAATGGTTCCCTCTGGTTTATATTTCTTCAGTACGAATGCACACAATACGGAAAGGATGATACCATAGGCCGCATCGGAAAGCATCATACCAAAGAAAATGAAATAGAATGGTGCCAAAATCGTCGTAGGGTCGATATCCTTTCTGGAAGGCAGGCTATACATATTGGTAACTGCCTCGAAAGGTGTGGCCACACTGCTGTTATGCAGCAATACGGGTACTTCTTCCTCTTCCTCGGGAATCTGAATGTCATAAAAGAATTCATATTCCTTCAAAAGGGCTTCGATCTCAGGCTGTGCCTTTGCAGGCATCCAGCCGTCGAAATAGAATACCGCGTCTGTACTCAGCATATCGCCGACGATACGCGCTCTGTCTCTGCGCATCACCAAGCTGTCGTAAAGGAATTCGATATTCTTGCGGGCGGTTGACAATGCCGCCAGCACTTTTTCGTTTTCAGCGATTTTTGCTTCGATCGCTTCGATCTCTTTTTCATAATGATGTGTCGCTTCTGCAGGAGTGCCCTTCTGATCCGCCATAGAAACTGCGGAGAAGTTGAAGGGACGCAGTGCCTCGTACAAGGCATCCTTTTCTTCCTTCAAGCAAATGATGGAGAAATATTTCTGCTGCTTATCCGCACTCACTTCCTGCACAATGGCGGAAGGTGTTCCTTCCAGAACAGCTGCCATCAGCTGCCCCGAATCGGTTTTTGCCCCGGTGGTGCCATAAACAACACAGGCAAATTCCGTTTCATTCATTTCCAGCGGGATATCCAGCCTCAGCCAAGGCTGCAGCCCTGCGATCAAAGAACGGAGACGATTGATCTCGTTCTGCCCATCGGTAATGTTTTTGTAAGCGAAGACCGCTTTGTCCACATTCAGTTCCGTTTCCGTCTGCGTGGCATTCAAAAGTGCGGTAAATTCGCTGCGCCCCATTTCCTTTCTGGTAATGAGCAGCGGTTTTTTCGCTGTATCATACTTCCCGATCGCCTCAAGCGCAGTGCTGACACGGATAATATCCGCCTCCAGACGCGAAACATCGGCACTGTTACTGGTTCGGAAAATGTCGGGCATCCAGTCTTCATCACTGACTACGCCTTCCTGAGAGTTGATCTCTACAACGCCCAGATGCATCAGTTCATGGATGAAGGGATTCCGGCTGCTGTTCAAACCAATGACAGTAAGCTTCCGCATCTCAACAACTGCCATACGTTCCCACGACCTTTCCGATCACCGCCTGAACGGCTTCCTCTTTCTTTTCCGCTGCCTGCTCTCTGATCTTGGAACAGGTTTCTTCCGCGTCTTTCAAAATTTTCTGGATTGCTTCTTTGCTTTCCTCTACAGCGTTTTCTACGGCTTCCTGCATTTCCTTTTTCCCCTGCAGTTTCGCCTCTTCCAGCAGGACTTCCTGCTGTTTCAGTGCGTTGGCCTTCATCTCTTCGGCCTGTGCGACAGCCTGCTTTTTGATTTCCAGAGCACGCGCTTCTGCTTCCACGATGCTTTTCAGGATCTCATAAGCCATGATACTCACCTCTCTTGCTGTATTTTTGTTTGAACAAATTGCACAGGTACAAAATTTACTCCCGTCAAAATTGCCTTGTTAAAATTATAACATTCATATTCTTCTAAATAAATAGAGATTTGTTCCTGTTCCACTCGTTCTTTTTCCCTCCCCGGAGGAAGGGTGATTTGAATTTCCTGATGATTTCCATGGAAATTCTTAGTATGTACGAAAAATCAAACATACCTCAATTTAAATAATACGTGATTTATGCGATTATGTCAATGTTTCTTCTTTTTCGCCTAAATTGACAAAACTTTTCCTCTCCCGTACACGTTT
>SFGI01000010.1 GCA_004557645.1 [Eubacterium] saphenum
GTATTTATCAAAAACAGCCTATAAAATGAAAGTGTTCAACATATTGCGAAATTAGGAGGGTGAAAATATGTTATACGCATACCCAGCAGTATTCATAAAAGAGGAAGTCGGATATACAGTTATCTTTCCGGACTTAAACCATTTAGCCACTTGTGGCGAAAATCTGAAAGAAGCCGAAGCAATGGCGGTTGACTGTCTTGCTGGTTATCTGTACGAGGCCATAAAAGACAATATTGCCATTCCTGCCGCTTCGGATATTTTGAGAATAAACCCAGAGGATACCATGGAATGGCTGGAAATGGAACCGTGTGAGGCGTTTGTTAATATGGTGACCGTTGATGTAGACGAATACGCAAAGAAGCACTTTTGAAGGCAAAAACCGTCATAAATCATCCTGTAATTAAGTTTTTGTCCTGGTAAAGTCTGCTGCTTATTTTCTGCTATTTCTTGTCCATTATCTGTCCATTATTTGTCCATTATTTTCTCAAAAACAGACCTTCACAGCCCACAATGGATAAATCACTACATCGAAAAAACATTGATTTTCCGCCATTTCTGAGAACAGATAAAAACAGAAATCGGGACAGTATCAGAATATGTGAATCGCAGATACTAAGCAAAAAAGCCTGCAAAAGCAGGCTTATTTTTATGTAAAATTTTAGAACAGACCAACCTTGGAAAGGTATCTGTCGATCAGCTCCAGTTTCGCTTCTGTGGAATAGCCCATCCGCTTACTGATAAAGGAGCAGAGCAGCTCTATGGTGAACAGTACGCCCACATAGGAATTGAAAAAGGTATTGCTATCCACACTGACCGTCAGCAGCTGGGTCGCATACTGGGCCAGAGGGGAGCTGGCCTTATCGGTGATGAGGACGATCTTCGCCCCTGCATCGTAGGCCATCTGAGCTGCCAGCAGGTCCATTTCAGAATATCTGGGGAAGCTGACTGCAATGATACAATCGTTTTCTGTGATGTCGCAAAGGTGGTCGATGACGTTCAGCGCCGGATGGGAAGTTTCATAAACATCAGGCAGCAGATGCTTCAACAGCAACAACAGCATATCCCCCACGCAACTGTTGGCACGGGAAGTGACGATGAATTTCCGCTTGCTGCCGGCGATGATCCCCGCCGCACGTTCAAAGGCAATGGTATCGTTATTGTTGATGCAGGATTTCAGATTCTGCATCACATTGGAAAAATAGCTTTCCATGATATCACTTTGATCCAGCTTGGAAATGCTCAGTTTCAGTCGTTCCGAAGGGATGGTGATATTTTCGGAAACGCTGTTGATGCGTTCTGTATAGGTCTTGCGGATAGCCTTCTGGAAGTCCATGAAACCGCTGTAGCCTAAGGTTCTGGTAAAGCGGATCACAGAAGAATCGCTGACATGGAGCCGTTTTGCAATCTCCGTAGAGGTAATGAAGCAGGCTTCCGCAAAGTTATCCAACACAAATTCCGCGATCAATTTTTCCTTTTTTGTTAGCTTTACGCCCATAAGCTGGGCTCTCAATTCCTCTGTCATGCCTTTTCACCTACTCTATCTCAAGTCGTATATCCTCCGATTTTGTATGCGAGGGACGTTCAAATGTCCCCTTCTATTCTTCATTGAAACACATTGGGACACTTTTTTCAATAGCACCCTTCCAAAATGTTCCAAATTACAGAAAAAAGTACATTCTCCGCCATTTTTTGCAGCAGAAACCCCCACAATTTAATAAATTCTTTATTGTTCCTTCCCATCTCTTAAGGTATAATAATAAAGTTATAAAAATATAACGGACTGTAGACATTCTGTCTCACTGGTGGAAATCCTGATTTCCACGAAAACTGATTTAGGAGGAGAACAATTTGGCTGAGACCTTAGCAAACTGGTTTGTAGAAAACCTGTCCGGCACCCTTTCCAGGGAACTCATCGTATTCATCGTATCCCTGATGCCCATTCTGGAGCTGAGAGGCGGCATCATCGCCGGCTTCGCCATGGGTATGGAATGGCTGCCCACATTTATCATCGCATATATCGGCAATCTTTTGCCCATCCCCTTCATCCTGCTGTTTATCCGGTTCATCTTCCGGGTACTGAAGCAGACCCCCTTCCGGGGTTTTGTGGAATGGTGCGAAAGAAAAGCAGATGCCAAAAGTGACAAGATCAGAAAATATGCCTATTGGGGCGTGTTCCTTTTTGTGGCCATCCCCCTGCCCGGTACCGGCGCATGGATGGGCGCCCTCATCAGTGCCATGCTGAACATGGACCCCAAAAAGACATTCCCTATCATTATGGTCGGCGTTCTGACGGCAGGCATCATCGTTTCCATACTGAGCTTCGGCGTACTTGGCAGCATTTTTTAACAGGAGGAACCCATGGCAGAAAGAATTTCAACCCCCAGCAGAACAAAAGAGATCATCGAAGCCAACAGCTTCGCTTTCAAGAAAAACTTTGGTCAGAATTTTCTGATCGATTCCAACATTTTGGATAACATTGCTTCCTGCGCCGGCGTTACCAAGGACGACTGTGTGCTGGAAATCGGCCCCGGTATCGGTTCCCTGACCCAGGTATTGGCGGAAAATGCAAGACAGGTGGTTGCTGTGGAGATCGACAGCACCCTCATCCCCATCCTGCGGCAGACTTTGGCTGAGTATGACAACATTGAGATTTTGAATCAGGATATCCTGAAAACAGATATCGATGCCATCATTCAGGAAAAGAACGGCGGCAGACCCATCAAAGTGGTTGCCAACCTGCCCTACTATATCACCACCCCCATCATCATGGACTTATTGGAAAACGAACGCCATGTGGACAGCATCACCGTCATGGTGCAAAAGGAAGTGGCAGAACGGATGCAGGCAGGCCCCAAGGATAAGGAATATGGTGCATTGTCCGTTGCCGTGCAGTATTACTGCGACGCAAATCTGGACATGATCGTACAGCCCTCCTGCTTCATGCCCCGCCCCAAGGTGGCATCCGCTGTCATCACCCTGAAGGTACTGCCCGAACGGAAGGTGAAAACAGCCGATGAAAAGCTGTTCTTCCATATCGTGAAATGCGCCTTTGGTCAGCGCAGAAAGACCCTGATGAACTGCCTGTTCAATCTGGGCAATCTGGGCTTTAGCAAAGAAGAACTGACAGAAATTTTGCAGAGCCTTGGCTGGGATGAACGCATCCGCGGCGAAGCCTTGGGTCTGGAAGAATTTGCGGCACTGACAGACCGCATTGTCGAACGAAAAGCAAAGAAATCATAAAAATGAGCCTATCGGAAAAGCCGATAGGCTTTTTTGCAGGGAAAAACAGCTCCTCTTTTCGTCAATATTTCGTCCGCCTTTTTTTCGTTTTTCCTCCAAAATATGCAGTTTCGACAGACACCATTCGACGGCGTTTTCCAGCGTTTTCGCGCGGTTTCAAAAAGAATGTGGAAACGTCAGTTTTCCTTGAATTTCCGCGCTTTTTTTGTCTCACGAATGGTTCTTGCCGCCGAAAAATTTCTATACTATAATCAACCCAAAAGCAAGGAAGTTCTGCATAAACATTCACGAAACAACAACTGGAGGGATCAATTTGAATCAAAATACAATAAAAGTTTTGCTGGCAGACGACAATAAGGATTTTTGCGACATCATCGTCGATCATTTGAATAAACAGGAAGATATCACTGTAGTAGCTGTGGCTATGGACGGCATCGATGCCATGAACAAAATTCGGGATACCCACCCCGACGTTGCCATCATCGACGGCATCATGCCCCGGCTGGACGGGCTGGGTGTTTTGGAACGGCTGCAAAAGGTGGACGAAGCCGACCGTCCTGTGACCATCATCCTTTCCGCCCTCAGCCAGGATAAGGTGGTACAGAAGGCACTGGATCTGGGGGCAGGCTATTACATGGTGAAGCCCTTTGATATGGATGCCCTCACCCAGCGCATCCGTCAGCTGATGCAGGAACAGAAGCCCCTGCTGAAAACGGGCACTGCTGTTCCTGCCGCCAATTCCGCCGCATACGACCTGGAAACAAAGGTCACAAATATTCTGCACGAAATCGGCGTACCTGCCCATATCCGCGGATATCACTATATGCGGGAGGCCATCATCATGAGCGTCAACGACATGGATGTGCTGAATTATATCACCAAGGAACTGTATCCTTCTATCGCAAAAAAATGCAACACTACCCCCAGCCGGGTGGAACGGGCCATCCGCCACGCCATTGAAGTGGCATGGAACCGGGGCAAGGTAGATGCCATCGATGCCCTCTTCGGCTATACCGTAAACAACCATAAGGGCAAGCCCACCAACAGCGAATTTATCGCCCTCATCGCAGACCGGCTGCGGCTGGAAATGAAAGCAAGCTGAGATATCGCCTATACAAAGTACACCCTCTTTACAAAAAAAGACACAGTCCATCCTGACTGTGTCTTTTTCTGTGTCTTTTTCTGTCTCTTATTCTTTTTCCAAGGCTTCCATCGCCGCAAAAAACATATCGAAAGGGTCATCCCAGCCTTCCAGGGGCTGTACGGCACTGCCGTTGCAGCTGCGGAAAAGGTTGCAGAAAAATTCTTCCTGTTCGGAAAACAAGCCCCCTACGGTCAGAGGAAAGCCTTCCGCTGTGCAAAGCTCGCACAGGGCCAGGGCAGGGTCTTTGGCATCCTTTACGGCCCAGATACGGGCACGCAGTTCAAAATCTTTTCTGGCTTTCTGCAGCAGTTTATATAATTGTTCATTCATAATGATTCCCCCATTTCTTCTTTTGTTTTGGCTGGTTCTCTCCGCCTTTACCAAAAAGTATAGCACTAATTTTCATACATGAAAATCTTTTTTTCAAAAAATCATTCCGCCAATATGAGCAAGCAGATTTACCAGAATGCAGAGAAAAATGCCTACCAATGTGGGCAGGAGGAAGCTGGCACCTGTCCAGAGCCAGCTCCCTGTTTCCTTGCGAATAGTCAGCAGCGTGGTGGCGCAGGGAAAATGGTTCAAAGAAAACAAAATGGCGCAGGTGGCCGTAACAAAGGTCCAACCGTTGGCCTGCAGGATCGCCCCTGCCTGAGAGATGCCCTCCGCTTCCACCAGCATGCCGCTCTGGCTGTAGACCATCAGCAAAATAGGCAAAACGATCTCATTTGCAGGGATACCCAGCAGAAACGCAGCCAAGATCACCCCCGAAAGCCCCATCAGAGAGCCAAGGGGCTCCAATAGGGTCGACAAGCCGTATAAAAGTGTAAATCCGCCCACTTCCACGTTCTGGCAAATCCAGATGATGGCCCCCGCCGGCATGGCTACAGTGACCGCCCGCCCCAATACGAAAATCGTTCTATCTAACATACTGCGAACGATGACATCCCCTATTTTCGGGCGGCGATAAGGGGGCAATTCCAGAACGAAAGCCGAGGGGACCCCTTTCAGCACCGTTCGGCTCAGCAAAAAGGATACGCCCAGGGTCACCGCCACCGCCAAAGCGATCAGCAGGAATACGAAGCCCCCGGCGGCAAGGGGGTTGCCAGCGGCAAAAAAGAAGCTGGCCAACAAAATCAGCGTAGGAAATCGACCGTTGCAGGGGACAAAGTTGTTCGTCAGAATGGCAATGAGCCGTTCCCTTGGGGATTCGATGATACGGCAGGCTGTGACCCCTGCAGCATTGCAGCCAAAACCCATGCACATGGTCAGTGCCTGCTTTCCATGGGCCCCCGCCTTCTGAAACAATCCATCCAGATTGAAAGCGATACGGGGCAGCAGCCCAAAATCCTCCAGCAGCGTAAACAAGGGAAAGAAAATCGCCATAGGCGGCAGCATGACAGCCACTACCCAGCTGACTGTCAACCAGACCCCATCCATCAGCAGGCTTTCCAGCCAAAGGGGCGTCTCCAGAGAAACCAGCCCCCTTTGCATCACTTCCCCGCATTGGCTGAACCACTGCATCAGAAAATCGGATGGGACATTGGCCCCTGCCACTGTGATCCAAAATACCCCGCCCAACAGCAGCAGCATGATGGGGATGCCCGTTTTTGGGGAAAGGATGATCTTGTCGATGCGTTCTGTATAGCTGTCCCGTTCCTCTTTTTTTCGCACCACTTCTGTGCAGATCTCCTTGGAACGTTCCAGAAAAGCCAAAGAACGATTGGTTTTAAACTCTGCCGTTTGGTAGCCTTCTTCTGTTTCCGGAGCGAAGGCATCCCAATCCAGCCCTTTGGGATGGATCTGCCGCCGCCCTTCCGCCACTTCCAGCAGCAGCTCCTTCAATTCCGCCAGACCAATTCCCTGCCTTGCCGCCATCTCCACCACGGGGATGTCTGTCAATTTCTCCAAACGTGCTTTATCAATGGAAATCCCCTTTTTCTTGGCTTCATCGGTCAGGTTCAAACAAAAGATGACGTTATCGGTCAATTCCATGATCTGCAGGCCAAGGGGCAGGTTTCGCTCCAAGGAAGTGGCATCCAGAATGACAATGACGATATCGGGGTTTTCGTAACAGATAAAATCCTTGGCGGCACATTCCTCGGCACAATCGGAAAAAAGAGAATAGATGCCCGGCAGGTCGTACAGCTCCACCCCCCATTCCCCTAGAGAAAATTCCCCCACGGCATTGCCTACGGTTTTCCCCGACCAGTTGCCCGTATGCTGCTTCAAGCCTGTCAGGGCGTTGAAAACGGTGCTTTTTCCTGTATTGGGGTTTCCCGCCAGAGCGATACACAGGCGTTTCTGCTCAGCCATCCCGCCTCGCCTCCTCCACAGCGATCCGCTCCGCATCGGTATTTCTGAGAGCGATGAGGGTATCCTTCACCCGATACACCCGCGTACCGCCGCCTGCACATTCATACATCGGCAAGACCCGGCTGCCTCGGAAAAATCCCAGGTCGAAGAAACGCAAACGACACTCCCCCTGCACTTCCTGCACAAAGCAGGGCTGTTCCACGGGGATCTCCGTAATATTTTTCCATCTGTCCATGTCCTTCCCTCCTCGGGAATTTGTTATTTTCAATATATCCCGAGAAGAAGGTTCCGGTGCATGGACAAAAAAAGAAAGCCCCGGACCAAAAAGGTCTGGGGCTCTGAGATTGCAAAGGGACTTACAGTCTTTCCTTGAATACGTCTACCATATCCAGTTTTTCCCAAGGCAGATCCAGGTCTGTTCTGCCGAAGTGACCATAAGCAGCTACCTGTTTATAGATAGGTCTGCGCAGGTCGAAGTTTTTGATAATAGCAGCGGGACGCAGGTCGAAGTTTTTGTTTACGATTTCTGTGATTTCCTCATCGGAAATTTTACCTGTGCCGTAAGTGTTTACCAGAATGGAAACGGGCTTTGCTACGCCGATGGCATAAGCAAGCTGTACTTCGCATTTGGTTGCGATGCCGCTGGCAACGATATTTTTTGCAACGTGTCTTGCTGCGTAGCAAGCGGAACGGTCAACCTTTGTAGGGTCTTTGCCGGAGAAGGCACCGCCGCCGTGGGCTGCATAGCCACCGTAGGTATCAACGATGATCTTTCTGCCTGTCAGGCCGGAGTCGCCCATGGGGCCGCCGATCACGAATCTGCCGGTAGGGTTGATGTAGTATTTTGTATTATCATCCAGCAGTTCTGCGGGGATGACTTTCTTTACTACGTTTTCGATGATGTCCTTTTCGATCTGGCTGTGTTCCACATCGGGGTCATGCTGAGAAGATACAACAACTGTGTCCACTCTTGCAGGCTTATCATCGATATATTCTACAGTTACCTGTGCCTTGCCATCGGGGCGCAGGTATGCCAGTGTGCCGTTTTTACGCACTTCTGTCAGTCTTCTTGTCAGTTTGTGGGACAGGGAGATAGGCAGAGGCATCAGTTCTTCTGTTTCGTCGCAAGCGAAACCGAACATCATACCCTGGTCGCCGGCACCTGTATCAAATTCGCTGTCATCTTCGCCATTCTTGTTTTCCAGAGAATGGTCAACGCCCATAGCGATATCGGGGGACTGACCATGGATGGCTGTCAGCACGGAACAGGTTTCGCTGTCGAAGCCGAATTTTGCTCTGGTATAGCCGATTTCTTCCAGTGTTTCTCTAACGATTTTTTCTACGTCTACATAAGCGTCTGTTGTGATTTCGCCCATAACGAAAACCACGCCTGTTGTTGTGCATGTTTCACAGGCTACACGTGCATTGGGGTCTTTTGCCAGCAGTGCGTCCAGCACGCCGTCGGAAATCTGGTCACAGATCTTATCGGGATGCCCCTCTGTAACAGATTCGGATGTGAATAATCTTCTGCTCATTTTCTGTTCTCCTTTTAAATACGAAATATACGGTAAATTGATAAATGTATTCGTATGATTGCCATGCAATCATACTCATAATGGGCTGGTATCTGACGATACCTTTGTTTTTCGTCCGAAAAACAATTTGCCATCCATCCTATGGATGCCAAACGCCCTGTAAATAAAGTTTTATTTAAGGAGAGACTTGTCTGAATTGTTTTTACGGGAAACCCATTCGTAAGGCTTTGCCTTACTCATGTCCTTGCTCCGCAAGTCCCATCCCACGTTCCTCTCTCCTGCGTTCTGCAAGCAGACGCAGCAAACCCGAACGCGATCTGTGGTTTTCTCCGCTTTCCAACAAAAAAAGCCCTCTCAGGGGCTTCTACGTCAATCTCATCTTCCGCAAATATATGCGGGGGAATTAGCACCGATGCGTTTCCGCCGGTTGCCGGGTGTCACAGGGCCCTGTCCCTCAACCACTCTTGATAAGTCCTTTATTTACTTCCTGTAGTATTTTACAGGGGAAAGACTATGTCTGTCAATAAAAATTCTGCCGTTTCCAATAATTCCCACAGATTGCATAGGGAAATGCAGGAAAACGACGGAAAAACAAGACATTTTCACAACATCAGCCACTGATCTTTGCCGCCAGAAAAGCTGCTGCCGCCTCCATGCCATCCAAATCCTCCCCATCGAAGCGACCTGTCACAGGGCTGTCGATATCCAGAACGCCAAGGACTTCGCCAGCTTCATTCAGCAGAGGTACCACAATCTCAGAATTGGAATTGCAGTCACAGGCGATATGCCCGGGGAAGCAATGGACATCTGCCACCAGCTGTGTTTTCTTTTGGGCCCAGCCGGCACCGCAGACCCCTTTGCCATAGGCGATACGGCTGACAGCAGGCTTGCCCTGAAAAGGCCCCAGCACCAATTCTTCCCCCTGCACCAGATAAAAGCCTACCCAGTTGATGTGTTCCAAAGCCACACCCAAAACGGAGGATGCATTGGCAAGGATAGCCGTCCGGTCTGTTTCGTTTTCTGTATATAATTTCAGCTGTTCCAGCAGAAGAGCGTAAAACGCCTTTTTTTCCGCAGGATATTCCACAGGGATATATGCCATAAAAATCATTCCTTTCGGTTGCTATTTCAACAAATATAAAAATAGGAAACCATAAATGGCTTCCTATGTCAAGTCTCTTTCATTGATGAATACCCCGCTGAACTGGGGCAGACCGAACCGTTCCATGAACCACTGACATTTGCAAAGGAACAGATAATAAATGTTCAGACCGCAGCCGTGAAGGCTTTCAAAATTGCCCTGTCCCTTGGAAACAAGGATATCTGCTTCGTCGATGGCTTTTTTTGCTTCGGCGCAGACCCAAGGGAGATATGTACCGGCGATATTTGTACCATTGGGGAGGACTCTGCCCAAAGCATCCATGCCCACCTGCAGGGCATCCTCCATAGTGGCATCGTTCAAAACAGGCTCTCCCCGAACGATAATTGTCCGTTCTATCTGGGGTGCAGCGGCGGCAATGGTCTCCAAAAGGAGCTTATCCAATAAGATTTCGCCGCAGTTATCCGTCAGATAGACCAACTTCTTCGCCGTTTTCAGGTCTTTCGTAAATTTTGCATAGGTTTCCGGGGACAACGGCAAGGTTTCTGCCTGTTCCAGAAAGGCTTCCAGTTTTTCATCATCCACACTGCCCAAGGCACCAAAATCGATATAGTTCCCGATTTGGGCATAGCGCAAAGCCAGCGAAAGAGAATCGGAGGAAGCATTGATTTTATTGCGAATTTCTGTCTCTTTTTCCAACAGCATGGCATTGTAGCCCTTTTTCAGCTCATCGAAGCTGAAAGGCTTGCCGAAATATGCCTCATGCAGTCTGCCGATATAGGAAAGGAGGACAGGGGCAGGTTCTTCTGCCGCCTTTTCTGCGATGATGCCCAGCACCTTCCCCAGATATTCCGCCTTTTTCTCTTCATTTGGTTCTTTTTTGATGCCTTCTGCCTGTCTTTTTACCAGGCAATGCATACATTCCGCACTGACCTTCATTGGCTGTCACCTTCTTTTCCGATCAGGGGCAAAAGGGCTTCGCCCCATGTCTCCACCAACTTTTCCAGCTTCCATGCCGCATTGGCAGGACTGGTGGAGGGCATTTGCAATGCTTCGATGCCCAGTCGTTTTTCCTGATATTTTTTATATAATTTATAAGCCGTGCCGCCGTTGCAGAGGATGGGGACCTTCCCCGTCACCGCCAAAATCCGTTCCAAGTCGGCAGGCTCCACGTTTCGGATGCTGCTGTCGCTGCTGCCAATGATATCACAGCTATGGATGACATCATGCAAGGCGATATGGTTTCCCAGCAGGAGGGTTTTCTTTTCTTCTATAGTCTGGGGGATTTTCTCCCCCGTCACTGCCGCCAGCATCTTCCAGAAGCGGTTCTGGGGATGCCCGTAATAGAACCCCACCTCTCTGGATTTACGGGAAGGGGCTGTGCCTAAAATCAGCACTTTGCAATTTTCATCGCAGACAGGGGCAAATTCCTGGGTCACCCGTTCCCATTTCCCTTCGTCCTTTTTCATGGTATCAGCCTTCTTTCAGCCACTTTGCCGCATCCAAGGCATGATAGGTGATGAGAATGGTAGCACCTGCCCGCTTCATGGCGATCAGGTTTTCCATAACGATACGCTTTTCATCAATCCATCCCATCTGTGCCGCCGCCTTCACCATGGCATATTCGCCGCTGACGTTATAGACCGCCAAGGGCAGATCGAACCGCTGGGCCGCCGCTTCCACCACATCCAGATACGCCAGCGCAGGCTTCACGATATATAGATCCGCCCCTTCTTCGATATCATCGGCGATCTCCCGCATGGCTTCTCTTTTGTTGCAGACATCCATCTGATAGGAGCGTCTGTCCCCAAACTGGGGAGCAGAGTGAGCCGCATCCCGAAAAGGGCCGTAATAGCCGGAGGCAAATTTGGCACTATAAGCCATGATGGGAATATGGATGAACCCATTTTCATCCAAGGCCTGACGGATGGCCGCCACACGCCCGTCCATCATATCGGAAGGGGCAATGATATCCGCCCCCGCCTGGGCCAAAGTAACGCTCATCTTCGCCAACAGGGGCAGGGTTTCGTCGTTCAAAATATGACAGCCGTCTACCAAGCCGCAATGGCCATGGGAAGTATATTCGCACAGGCAAACGTCGGCAATGACCAGCAATTCGGGATATCTTTCCTTGATATGGCGAATGGCCCTCTGGGTGATGCCGTCGGGGGCATAGGCCTGGGAACCCACCTCGTCTTTTTCCCCGGGGATACCGAAAATCAGCACCCCGGCAATGCCGCTTTCTTTTACTTCTGTCAGCATTTCATCCATGCGGTCGATGGAATATTGATAGACCCCCGGCATAGATGGAATGGGGTTTTTGATATTTTCTCCTTCGATGATAAAAATGGGATAGATCATTTCTTCCGCAGCCACTCTTGTTTCCCGCACCATGCGGCGCATGGCTTCGGAGCTGCGCAGTCTCCTGAATCTTCTCACTTTTCTACCTCCTTCAATATTGCTTCGACCACACCGTCCACGTTGAAGGTCTCCGCTGTGATCTTCTCATAATCGCCGTATTTTTTCAGCATCTTTCTGGTGGAAGTGCCAATGCAGACGGCCTTTGTGCCATCGGGAATGGTGCCGCCGTTTTCCATGAACCCACGAACACCGGAGCCGCTGGCAAAGGTGATGAAATCCATCTCCTGCACCTTTTCATTGGCAGTACGGCGTTTTTCCTCGTCCACCAGAATATCGTAAATCTTCACATCGCTATATGTCATGCCTGCCGCATCCAGTACCTCCGTCAAAATTTCGGAGCCCTGTTCCGCCCGCAGGATCAATAGCTTTTCTTCTTTTCCGACCATCTGACAAAGCCCCTTAGCAAGGCTTTCCACATCGTATTTTTCCGGCAGATAGGCAGGATAGATGCCCCTCTTTTCCAGAGCCGCCGCCGTGCCTGTGCCGATGACGGCAAACTTTAGCCCTGCTAAGCTGCGGATATCCAGTTTCAGCTTTTTCAGATAGTCGAAGAAAATATCCACTCCGTTGGGGCTGGTGAATACCGCCCAAGGGTATTCGGATACCCTTTCCAAGGCTTCCTCCAGCATTTTATTTTCCTGATAGGGCACAAGGGTGGAATAATCCATTTCCGCCACCTCTGCCCCCAACTCTTCCAATCTGTCCCGCAGCTTTCTGGTGATGGATTTTGTCCCCGTCACCCCGATTTTCACCCCATGAAGGGGATAGGGGATGGTTCCCGTAAAATCCAGTCCTGCCGTTTCGCCAATGACAATGACTGCAGGGGCTTCCAATTCTGCTTTTCGCACCTCCGCCGCCAAATCGCCCAATTTCCCGCGAACGGTTTTCTGCTGGGGCGTTGTTCCCTTGGAAATGACCGCCGCAGGGGTATGGGCATCTTTGCCTCCCAGAAGCAGCCCTTGGGTGATTTCTTCCAGATGATGCAAGCCCATGAGGAACACCAGCGTTCCTTCCAGCTTCGCCAAGGTATCCAGATTTTCCGTCAGGGTCGTTTCGCCGCCGGCTGCCGTGTGTCCTGTGATGACATGGAAGCTGCGGGCGGTTTTCCGATGGGTCACGGGGATGCCTGCCGCCGCAGGCACAGCGATGGAGGAAGTCACACCGGAAACCACCTCATAGGGAATTTCCGCCCCCTGCAACGCCAAAATCTCCTCGCCCCCTCTGCCGAATACAAAGGGGTCGCCGCCTTTCAGCCGCACCACTGTTTTCCCTTCCTGTGCCTTTTTCACCAGAAGGGCATTGGTTTCTTCCTGGGGCAGGGAATGCCTGCCGTAACGCTTGCCCACAAAAATCTGCTCACAGCCCTGCTTGGTTTCCTCCAGCAACTTAGATGCCGCCAAATCATCATACAGCACCACATCGCATTTTCTCAGCAGCTTCAGCCCTTTCCATGTGATGAGTTCCGCATCGCCGCAGCCGGCCCCTACCAGATATACCATTCCTGTTTTGCTCATCCTCTTAACCTCCCAACGACCTCCGCTGCCAATTGCAATCTTTCCGCCACAGGGGCTGTGCCTTCGGCATAGGCTGTGCCATACATGGCCCGCAGGCGGATGGTATCCCCCGAAAGCTCCGCAAAGGCCGCCGCAGGCTCGCTGCAGTCGGCATTCAAAAGCATCAGCACTTCCCGTTCTGCTTCAAATACCCATCTGGTTTCCTCATGGGTCATTTTTCCGATCCATTCCGCCAATACAGGCCGTCCCTCTGCCACGATGATGCCCTGACAGGCAGCAGGCAGAAATTCCTCTGCAGAAAGGACACGGAAGGTATAGCCGTCCTCCTCCGTGATGCCCATGCGGTCCAGCCCCGCTTTGGCAAGGATGATGGCATCAAAACAGCCGTTCATCAGCTTTTGCAGGCGGGTATGGATATTCCCCCGAATCAGCTTGCATTCCGCCCAGGGGAAGACCTTCGCCGCACATTGTTGCCGCCGCAGGCTGCCTGTTCCGATGGTCTTGCATTCCTCCGGTTTTCTGCCTTTGGGCATCACCAGCACATCTCTGGGGTCATCCCGCTGCAATACGCCGATGATCTCCAGTCCTTCCGCCAGAAACAGGGGCAGATCCTTGCCGCTATGGATGGCGATATCAATTTCATCATTTAAAATCATTTCTTCAAATTCGGAAGCAAAGAGCCCCTTTGCCCCGATTTCCCAAAGGGGCTTGTCCAAAATCTTATCCCCTCTGGTGTGGAAGGGGACGATTTCCGTTTCCAAGGCGGGATGGGCGTCTTGCAATGCCTGCAGAGCCATATCCGTCTGTTTGCGGGAAAGCTGACTTTTTCTGGTGCCCACTCTGATCTTATCCATTTCGTTCCCCCTCCTTTCTTAGTATTGCATCGATCTCTTCTTCTGATACATTCCCCTCTTTTTCCAAAGCCAATGCAAAAATTCTTTTAAATATCTGCTCTCGCTTTTTGATATCGGGGATTTCTGTTTTCACTCTTTGGCGTACATTCGCCAATAGCTCCACCACTTTATCGAAGCCTTCGGGAACGGCCTCCTCCACCCTTTTGCGGATAAACTGGGCTGCCAAAGGGCTGCCGCCGCCGCTGGAAAAGCCCGCTACAAATTCGCCCTTCTTCACCAAGGCAGGGAAGAAAAAGGTGCATTTTTCCCTATCGTCCACGATATTCACGGGGATGTTTCTTTCTTTGCAGAGAGAGGAAATTTCTGCGTTGACTGCTTCATCATCCGTTGCGCCGATGACAAAAAGCATCCCATCGATATCTTGGGGCTGAAATTTACGCTGGATACGGCGGATGCCCGCCATTTCCTCCACTTCCCGACAAAACGCAGGAGAAACGACGGTGATTTCCCCGCCAAAGGGCAGCAATTTTTCAATTTTTCTGAGGGCTACCATGCCGCCGCCCACCACAAGGCAGGGCTTTTGCCCGATCTCTATGAAAAAAGGGAAATAGCTCATCGTCTTTCCTCCGTTCTCTCTGTTTTGGTAAAGTTGCTTTTCTCGAAAAAATGCCGTCGGGCTTGCGCCAAACGGCATTTTCATTACTCAGTTTCGATGATTTTATTTTGCCAGAATTTCTTCTTTTCTTTCCAGCAGTTCGTTGGACAGGATCATTGCTTCCGCTTTGTCGAAGCCAACTCTGTCGATGGTTTCAGACAGACGTTCGCCGACATTGCCCTGGTCCTTGAAGAACAGCATTGTTTTATCTACAACATCCAGTACTTCTTCCTTGGATGTGAACAGCTTGCTCATTTCTGTACCCTGGCCGACTTTTTTGCCCCATCTGCCGCCCAGTGTTACCTTGTAGCCTGTCACTTCTTCTGTCATAGCGCTGAAAGGACATTTTGCCAGTGTGACACATCTGCCGCATTTGATACATTTTTCTGTATCAAAGTTCAGCTTTTCGCCCTCTGCCTTTGTTGCTGCTTTCATGGGACAAACCTTTGCTACTACGCAGATTTTGCAGCTCTTGCATTTTTCTGCATCAAACTGGGGCTTTCTCTGACCGATGATACCTACGTCATTCAGGTCTGGTTTTACGCAGTTGTTGGGGCAGCCGCCGGTTGCAATTTTGAATTTATGGGGCAGCTTTACATCCTTATAGCCGATGAAGAAACGATCGTGGATTTCTTCGCTCAGTTCGTAGGTATCATACAGACCATACTGGCAGGTTGTACCCTTACAGCTTACGATAGGTCTAACCTTTGCCCCTGTGCCGCCTACCATCAGGCCGCCTTTTGCCATGTGAGCAATAAAATCGTCGATTTTATCGTAGGGAACGCCCTGAACCTCAATGGTCTGGCGTGTGGTCATGGCAATTTCGCTGCCGCCGAATTTTTCAGCACCTTCTGCAATGCAGTGCGCCTCTGCCGCTGTAATCTTACCGTTTTTTGTGATGACACGGATATTGAACAAATCTGTGCCTTTCTGATGCAGGCAGCCCATGCCTTTTACTCTTTTGATATCTTCCTTGCTTACTGTTACACTCATACCAATCCCTCCAAAACCTCTTAACTACTTTCTTTCCGCTTTCCTATTAAATAAGTTCTTATTTCCTCTGTACTATAGCTTACACCTGTTTTTCGATAAAATCAAATTATTATTCTTTATGTATCAATAATTTTTTATTATTGATTGACGATTTTTTCACAATGTCCGCAAAGGGATGACAGCCCCTGTTTCTGCCCTTTTCCAAACCCCTGATAAAATATAGGGATTTCTCATTTTTTAAGGCTTCTCAGGTACTTTTTGTCCTCCGGGGAAACACGGTAGGACTCGCAAGCTTTTTGAATAAATTTATTGAACGTCCAGTCATCCAAATGAGAATGGGAGAGATATTCCAGACAAGCCTCTCTCTCCTTTGCCCAAGCCGTCGCCAAAAGCCACGCCTGCCCCATGCGAACATAATAATGCTCGGAATGGATGGCATCTGTCCGCTCCAGTACCTCTTTCATATATTCCGGTGTCAGGTAATGGCTCAGCATTAGAATGATACCCACACGGACAGCCCAAGGGTTCTCCGATTGTAGATATTTTTCGATATACTGAAAGAACTCCCTTTCATGGCCTTTCAGCTTTTTCTTTACGGAAGAACAGAACACATCGCAATGGGCCCAGTTTTCCACCAGATGCTCTGTATAATAGTCGCAATAGGGCAGGAAGGCCTCATAGGAAACGGGCAGTGCCGCTGCCACCAACCCATAGAGGAGCCGCTCCTCATAGGTATCCTTTCCGCAAAAGCGCAGGAACCCCTCGCCGTCCTCTTTGGCGATCTTCGCCGCCGTTTTTCTTAAAAAGGGCACCCGCAGCCCGACCACAGGCAACTCCGAGCAAAGCAGTTTTTCGTGGAATTTTTTATATTCCTCTTCTCTCTGAGAAAACAACTCTTCCCGAAAGGCTTCATAACTCTCTTTCGTCCAGCTTTCCATGGGACTCACCCCTCTCTCTTCGATCCGCCGCAAAGCAGCTTCATATTTTTTCAATCTTTGTTCATCTTTTTCCGTGGGGTTTGGGATGCGGCTGATGTCCATATTATCTATCAGATCGGCACGCTTCACCTTCGCCGCCAAAGGGTTTTCGCAGACGCGCCCAATATATGCCATATACTCCTCCCCTTCCCTATGGGTCAGGCAGGAAACAGCTTCAATGACCTTTGCCGAAAATCCTTCCATTTTCAAATCTTCGGCTGTATAGGGCGTATCCTCCAAAAGGTCATGGAGGATGGCGACGGTCTTTTCTTCCAAGGTTTCGCATCGCAGCATCACCCGCAGCGGATGCAGAATATAGGGCTGACCGCCTTTATCCACCTGCCCAGTGTGACCTTTTGCCGCTAAAATGATGGCTTTTTCCAGCATTTTTCCCACCCCTTTTTCCTCAGATTCCTTATCTTCAGTATATCTTGTCAAAAAAATTGTGTAAAGGCAAAAAAATGCAAACTTTTTTCCTCCTTTTTACGTCTATGAAGTGAGCAGCGTCTGAAAAAAGCAAATTTTTAATATAATACATTTTGAAGCTGCTCCCAATCAGAATTGTATTAAAAATTTAATATTTTCTTCAGAGTTTTTCCGTAGAAAATATGCTATGATATGCTTATCTACAACATTCGACAAAAGGACGCATCATATTAGGAGGGGACTTTTATGATCTATTATTTCAGCGGTACCGGCAATTCCTACGCAGCAGCAAAAAAACTGGCTGACGGTCTGGGCGAAGACCTGATGGATATCGCTCTGGCTGTCCGAGAAGGCAATTATACCCATACTTTGGAGGCAGGCGAACGACTGGGCTTCGTATTCCCTGTTTACGCATGGGCACCTCCCAAAGTGGTGACCGATTTTGTAAAAAATCTGGAATTATATTATTCCGGTGATCCCTATATCTTCGCAGTCTGCACCTGCGGCAGTTCCGCCGGCAAAACCATGGATATTTTCGAAGATGCCCTGGAAGAAAACGGCCTTGTGCTGGACAGCGGCTTTTCCGTGGTGATGCCCGATAACTGCGTCATCCTGTTTGACACGGAAAAAGAAGAGCTCTCCGCCGAAAAGCTGGCAAAGGCAGAAAAAACACTGGACAATATCCTCCGTGCCATCAAACTCAACTGGAGCGATTTTTTCCGGGTAAAACGAGGAAAACTTGGCAGCTTCCTGAGTACGGCAGTGAATCCCGTTTTCTGCAAGGGCATGAAAACAAAACCCTTCTATGTCACCAACGACTGCATCGGCTGCGGTCAGTGTGAGCGGATCTGCAGCAGCGGCTGCATCAGCATGACTGTCGGCAAGCCCGTATGGACAGAGGACAGATGCGATCTTTGCCTGGCCTGCATCAACCGCTGCCCTGCCAAGGCTATCCAATACGGCAAAAAAACAGCAAGTCGGGGACGCTATGTACACCCTATCTATCAGACAGGAGAGACGGAACAATGAAACCAAAACGCATATTTGCATTCCTTTTGATCGGCATACTGCTCCTTTCCTGCTGCGGCTGCAGTGCTACCAGCAGCGGACTTTCCATGCTCAATCGTAAAAAAATCACAGAGCTGACCCAAAAAGGGGAGACCTACTGGGCGGCCTATCAGGAACATCAGGAAGTGGGGGAAGCCACCAACGTGGTGGAATACCAGAAGCCCCTTTCCTATGTGCTGCAATATCCAAAAACAGGACACACCGCTGTAGATGCACGCATTGAGGGCATCGTGACAGAAATCCGCAACGCTTTCGATCAGGAATTTTTGCCGGCAAAAACATCGGAAAATGAAACAAAAAGCAACAAAGAAACGGAAGCCACATTGTATTTGGGATATGAAGCCTATCTGACGGATAACGACCACATGAGCCTTGTGTTTTTCCAGACCCATGAAGCGGAGGGCGTGCTTTCTCCCCATACCCGTATCCAGATCTTCCATTTCGACTTGAGCGAGGATATAGAAATTCCCGCAGAAGAACTGATGTGGACGGATTTTGCAAAGAATGCTTCCGCCTATACCCAGAAATATTTCACCACCACAGAACCCTATCATAAAGGCATCTTCGGCAACTATGCCACACTCCTTGCCCCGGATGAAGGTCGCTTCGACCGCTTTGCCTTCACCACCGAAGGCGTGCTGTTCTATTTCGACCGTTACGATCTTTTCCCCGGCAGCTATGGCATCGTCAGCCTGACGATCCCTTACGAGGATATGCGGACAAAGATCCAGGTGCCCAAGGCAGAAACCCTGGTTCCCCCAGAAAAATCCAATAAAAAAATGGTGGCTCTGACCTATGATGACGGTCCCAACCCCATTGCCACCAATGCCATTCTGGATACCCTGGAACAATACGGTGCCAAGGCTACTTTCTTTGATCTGGGCCATCTGGTGGAAAAATACCCTGATGTGGTGAAGCGGGAAGCCGCTTTGGGCTGTGAAGTGGGCAGCCATTCCTACGACCATAAAAATTTCAGCAAGATGACTGCCGCAGAAATCTCTGCGGACATAAAGAAAACATCTGCCGCCTTCCAAAAGGCACTGGGAAAAGACCCTGCGGTGTTCCGTCCTCCCTATGGGGCCTGCGACGAAAACGTGAAAAAACAGATCCCCATGCCCATCTATCTCTGGTCTATCGATACCCTGGACTGGAAGAGCCGGGATGCCAAGGCTGTTTTGGATGTGATAAAATCCTCCGGCGATCTGGACGGGAAAGTCATCCTGATGCATGGCATTTATTCCTCTACCGCAGAAGCCACCGCCATCTTGGTGCCTTATCTGCAGGGGCAGGGCTATGAACTGGTGACCGTTTCCGAACTGATCCAGGCAAAGCATGGGGAAACTCCCGCAAACGGCAAAATTTACGGATACTCCTATTTCCAGTAAACATAAAAAAAGAACAGACCCTTGTTCCTTCCCAGAGGACTTTGGGTCTGTTTTTTATTCTTTCACATCGGGGTTCAGTTCATGCCATTTCTGATGATGGGCTTTCATACAGGCGAAGGTTTCTTCGCTGAGGATATGCTCCATCCGGCAGGCATCTTTCAAGGCGGTTTCCTCGCTGACGCCGATATCCATCAGCAAATGAGAGATCACACAATGTTTTTCATAGGTTCCTTCTGCCAAGGCTCTGCCCTTTTCTGTCAGCACGATACGGCCTTTTTCTTCTATCTGCACATAGCCTTCCGCTTTCAGTTTTTTCATGGCATTGGAAATGCTGGGTTTGCTGAAGCCCAATTCCGTTGCCACGTCCACAGAACGTACATAGCCTGTTTTCTGATCTAATACATAAATGGTTTCCAGATAATTTTCCATGGATTCCTGTGTTTTCATACGTGTCTCCCGCCTTTCTTTTCATTCATAATGTTAGCAAAAAAGGTGGCATTTGACAATATTTTTCTGGTTCCCGATCCCTTTTACATGGCTTTTTGAAAATTTCTATGGATATCAGCAAAATTTTTTATTGATATTTCGCTGAAAATCATGTATGATGTACTTAAGAAAAAACGATAACAGAGGCATCAAACACGTTGTTGTTTTGGTGTCTTTTTTAGAAAATCGTATTTTTAACTATGCTTGCTTCTGTAGTTTGAGGTTTTTCTCCTAACTTCAAGCTATTTTGAATCAAACTTTTCATCTCTTCTTGTCGTTGCTTCCCAAGCGCAAAAAACGCCCCCTAACTGTTTTCTGCGTGGCAATGACAACCCTTACACGGCGTCTTCTCCCCCAAGAAGGCGCCGTTCCCCTTTCTATCCAAAATTTACTAAAATAAATTTCATTTAAATGCAATTTTTACTGTACGAAATTAACCTTCCCCTCTTCCTGTCCTTGTAGTATGATATATCCATAAGTAATTGTCTTTATAATAGCAAGAAAGAAGGTATCCCCATGTACAGAACATTATATAGCCCCCAGGGCGGCCGCATCATTCTGGATGGCCGCGAAGTCATCAATATGGCATCCAATAACTACCTGGGTCTGGCAAACCATCCCGCAGTGGTGGCTGCCGCAAAAGAAGCACTGGAAAAATACGGTGTTGCCACAACAGCCAGCAGAAATATCTGCGGCAACTACCCCGTTCATGATGAGCTGGAAGAAAAGCTGGCAAAATTCAAAGGCGTAGAAGCCACACTGGTATTCAACTGCGGCGTTTCCGCCAACTCCGGCCTGATCCCCCAGCTGGTGGGCAAAGGCGATTTCATCTACAGCGATGAACTGAACCACGGCTCCATCATCGATGGCTGCCGCCTGTCCGGTGCGAAGATCAAGGTTTTCCGCCATATGGATATGGCCCATCTGGAAGAACTGCTGAAAGAGCCCGTAGAAGGCAAAAAGCTCATCATCACCGATGGTGTATTCAGCATGGACGGCGATCTGGCTCCCCTGCCTGAAATGGCAGATCTGGCAGATCAATACGGCGCAATGCTGGTGGTGGACGATGCCCACGGCGACGGCGTAATGGGCCCCGCTGGCAGAGGTACCGTTGACTACTTCGGCCTGAGAGACCGCATCACCATCGAAACAGGCTCCCTGTCCAAGGCATTTGGTTCCGCCGGCGGCTTTGTCGCAGGCCCCAAGGAATTTATCGAAAGCCTGCGCCCCAAGGCAAGAAGCTTCATTTTCACCGCTTCCCCCATGGCCCCCTGCCTGACAGCAGCGGCGGCAAAGGCAGTGGATCTGGTGATGGAAAACACAGCACTGGTAGATAAGCTGTGGGAAAACCGCAACTATTTTGCAGACCGCCTCAGCAAATTGGGTCTGAATATCGGCACATCCGTGACCCCCGTTATCCCCGTTATCGTTGGCGATGCGGAAAAAGCCCAGAAGCTGAGCCAGATGATGTATGAAAGGGGCGTTTATGCCCAGGCGCTGCAGTTCCCTATGGTGCCCAGAGGCACAGCCCGCCTGCGTACTATCATTTCCGCAGACCATACCAAAGAAGATCTGGACAAGGTTGTGGATGCACTGGAAGAATGTGCAAAGGAACTGGGCCTGATCTGATTCCATGAAAGCAAAAAACCTTCGACGATTTTGATCGTCGAAGGTTTTTTAATTTTTCTGCACCCGACAGGATTCGAACCTGCGGCCTTTCGGTCCGGAGCCGAACGCTCTATCCCCTGAGCTACGGGTGCATAGAAGGCCGCAGGGCGACCTTCATAATTTCATTGCATTGTCTATTCTACATGGAATTGGAAGAGATGTCAAATGTTTCTCTTCCGCAAAATGTTACATCTTGATATCGACTGTAGGCAGATTCCAGATTTCATCAGCATACTGGCGGATGGTTCTGTCGGAAGAGAACTTGCCGCTCTTTGCAGTATTCATGATGGCCATTTTTGCCCATCTTTCCTCATCACGGTACGCCCGATCGATATCCCAGTGGGCACGGGCATAATCCGCATAGTCCTCCAGAACGAAATATTCATCGGCTCTGCCGCCGCAGCCGTTCAGCAGGGCATCATACAGTTCCCTAAACAGGTTGGTATCAGGGTCAAAGGTGCCGTCGATGAGGCTGGTCAATGCCATTCGCACTTCCTGATTCATGTTGTAAACCATCCAAGGGTCATAGCCGCCCTGATATTTCTGCTGTACTTCATCGGCACTCATACCGAAAATGAAGATATTTTCTCTGCCGACTTCTTCGCAGATTTCCACATTGGCACCGTCCATGGTACCGATGGTCAAGGCCCCATTCAGCATGAACTTCATATTCCCCGTACCGGAAGCTTCCTTGCCGGCGGTGGAGATCTGTTCGCTGATATCTGCCGCAGGGATCAGCTTTTCTGCCAGAGATACCCGATAGTTTTCCATAAATACCACTTTGATCTTGCCGTGGATAGTAGGATCGTTATTGACTACATCCGCAACGGCATTGATGAGCTTGATGATGAGCTTCGCTCTGCGATAGCCTGCCGCCGCTTTGGCACCAAAAATAAAGGTGCGGGGAACCATATCCAGACCGGGGTTCATCTTCAGCTGATTATACAAACCGATGACATGGAGGATATTCAGAAGCTGTCTCTTATATTCATGGAGACGTTTTACCTGAATATCGAAAATGGAATCGGGGTTCACATCGATGCCCTTTGTTTCCTTAATATATTTCGCCAGAGCGACTTTATTTTCTTTCTTGATTTCCATGAAGCGTTCACGGAATTCCGCATCATCCGCATAAGGGACCAGTTTTTCCAGCTGATCCAGATCTGTGATCCAATCCTTGCCGATTTTTTCCGTGATCAGATCCGCCAGTTTTTTATTGGAATGGACCAGCCATCTTCTCTGGGTGATACCGTTTGTTTTATTGTTGAATTTTTCAGGATACAGCTCATAGAAATCCTTCAATTCCTGATTTTTCAGAATTTCCGTATGCAGTGCCGCTACACCGTTGACGGAATGGCTGCCCACGATAGCCAGATAAGCCATTCGGATCTGCCCATCGGCGATGATAGCCATCTTTCTGATCTTTTCAGGGTTGTTGCCATATTTTTCAACCAGTTCCAAAACGAAACGACGGTTGATTTCTTCCACGATCTGATAGATACGGGGCAGCAGACGGCTGAACAGCTCCATAGGCCATTTTTCCAAAGCTTCCGCCATGATGGTATGGTTGGTATAAGCGCAGACTTTTTTAGTGATATCCCAAGCCTGATCCCAAGGCAGGTCGTTTTCATCCACCAATACGCGCATCAGTTCCGCCACAGCCATGCTGGGGTGGGTATCGTTCAGCTGGAATGCCACCTTATTGGGCAGTTCGTTGAAGTCTGTATGCATCTTTTTGAAACGGGCGATGACCCTCTGGATCGTCGCGGAAATGAAGAAATACTGCTGACGCAGGCGCAGTTCCTTGCCCTGAATATGTTCATCGGCAGGATAGAGTACGTCTGTCAGTGTGTTTGCAAGCAGTTCTTCTTCCGCCGCTTTCTGATAATTGCCTTCGTTAAAGGATTTCAGGTCCAGTCTGTTTTTGGGCTTTGCTTCCCACAGACGCAGGGTATTTACCGTGTTGTTGCCATAGCCGATGACAGGATAGTCATAGGGAATGGCTGTGACAGACTGATAATTTTCCTGCACAAATTTGTACTGGCCGTTTTCATTGGGCACTGCACGGACGTTGCCGCCGAATTTGACCTCAACGGCATATTCGTTTCTTCTGATGCCCCAAGGGTCGCCGTTTTCCAGCCAGTTATCGGGCACTTCCACCTGATAGCCCTTTTCGATGCGCTGTTCGAAAATGCCGTAATGGTAGCGGATGCCGCAGCCATAGGCAGGCAGTGCCAGTGTGGACAGGGATTCCAGAAAGCATGCCGCCAGTCTGCCCAAGCCGCCATTGCCCAAGCCGGGGTCGGGCTCTGCATCTTCCACAACATTATAATCGATCCCCAGTTCGTCGAATACTTCCTTCACTTCATCGAACATTTCCAGATTGATGAGAGCATTGCCAAAGAAACGACCCATCAAAAATTCCATGGACAGGTAATAAACGACCTTAACGTCTTTTTCATAATATTCATCATGGGTCTTCATCCATTTATCTGTGATGACATCCCGGATCGCGAACACGGCAGCCTGATACAGTTCTTCTGCGGTTGCGTGTTCCAGTGTTTTACGGTACAACGTTTTCACGTTTTCCCGGATCATATTCTTCAGTTCTTCTTTTCCGATCAGATTCATAATAACCCCCTAATTCCAAAGGTGCTCTTCTCTTTTTTATTTTTAAAATTTACGGGATCGGCATTCCCGGCCCACCCTTTATTATGGGATACAGGCTCATTTATCATACCAAAAAAATGACTTCTTGGCAATTTTTAATGGGAGAAAATATTGAATTTCCGCTCTTTTTCAAAGAAAAGGGGAAAAAATGATGGTTCCCAAAAGGAATCCCCCTGCGCTCAGAAGGGCTTTGCTGATGCGGATAGGCTCCGGCAGGATACCCGCCGAAGCATGGTAGAGTCCCATGCCGGCAAAAAGGGCCAAAGGGGCGATCTCCTGCAAGGTCAGTTCTTTCCCTTCCAGCAGGAAAAGGGCTGTTGTCAGTCCAACGAAAAGCACTGCCCCCAGGGCTTTTTCCCAGGGAAATCTCTTTTCCGCCAAAAGCCCCAAAGCCACCCCAGCGGCGGAAAGCAGCGCAGCACCGTAGAAAAAGGCAGTCTCCATGGCCATAGGCAGCACCGCAAAGCAGAGCATGGCCAAATAGACCCCATCGAAAAAACAAAGGGCAGCTTCGGCGGGATTCCGCTTTTTTGCTGCCCATGCAGAAATCAGATATCCTCCGCAAAGGAGGAGCCAGATCAGATATGTCATATCCCTTCCCCCGTTCTTCCTTTTTATAAAAAGATATGGAAGGGACGAAATGTTCATGCGTTTTTAAAGTGCGAAAACAATGCCCACAATGGCACTCAGCACAATATAGAAGATGGGGTGCTTCTTCCATTTATTGGTGGCGAAAAGCAGCACCACAAAAAGGATACATTCCTCGATGCCGATCATGCTGCCCAGATTGCCCAAGTTCAGTTCCTCCAGCTTTGCGGAGTGGAACAAAGCACCGATGAGGACACCAAAGCCTGCCGCACCGATAAGACCCATGACCGCAGGGCGCAGACCATAGAAGGCATAGTCCACATATTTATTGCTGCGGAATTTTTCCAGTACCTTAGATACCATGATAATGATGATGACAGAGGGCAGCACCAGCCCTGCCGTTGCACAGATACTGCCAATGACACCGCTGTGCTGAAAGCCTGTATAGGTCGCCATATTGACCCCCAGAGGGCCGGGAGTGGATTCGGAAATGGCGATCATATCGGGGATCTGGCTGGTAGAGAACCAAGGATATTTATCCGCCAGACGATAGAGGAAGGGCAAAGTTGCCAAACCGCCGCCTACGGAAAACAGCCCGATCTTGAAGAATTCAAAAATCAGAATCAAAAGATCCATCATGATTTCTTCGCCTCCCTTCCGCTAGAAACGGCGATGCCCAAGATTGCCGCCGCAATGACGATCCAGACGGGGGAAATATCCACCCAAACGGAAACGAGGAAGGAGGCCGCCGCGATCACCACGCATAATTTATCCACGATGGATTTTTTCCACAGCCCTTTTACCGCATTGATGATCAGCACACTGACCACCACACGGATGCCGGCGAAGGCATGCTGTACCACAGGCAGTTCAGCGAAGTTGTTCAGCACTGCTGCGATAAACATGACGATACAGAGGGAAGGGAAGATACTGCCCACCGTTGCGGCAATAGCACCGGGGATGCCCTTTTGCTTATAGCCGATGAAGGTGGCAGTATTGACGAAGATGATGCCGGGGGTACACTGACCGATGGCAAAGTAATCCAATACTTCGTCCTCTGTTGCCCATTGGTGCTTTTCTACGACTTCCTTCTGCAGCATAGGCAGCATCGCATAGCCGCCGCCGAAGGTGAAGCCGCCGATCCTACAAAAGGTGATAAACAAATTCCACAACTCTTTCATATTTTAACCTCTTTTCTTGAGGGCGTTGCCCTCAAACTCCCAGCAGGGGAATCATTCCCCTGCACCCTGATTTTGCCCAAAATTACATTTTGGGCAGGTCATAAAATTTTCGTATCTCTCAAAATCTTTTTTCCTGGCACAAACGTAGTTTGTGCATAGTACCGGGTCGAGGGAGTGACCCCCTCGCGGGGTATTGGGGCAGCGCCCCAAGGTCTTAATTCTCCTGCATTTTTGACATTTGGTCCGTGGTGGCAAGACTGTCCATGATCTCGTCCAAATCACCATCGATGATCGCATCTATCTTGTGCAAAGTCAAACCGATCCGATGGTCTGTTACCCTGCCCTGGGGGAAGTTATAGGTACGGATACGCTCGCTTCTGTCCCCCGTCCCCACCTGGGACCGTCTGTCGGCAGAGATGGCCTCATCATGGGCTCTCCGCTCCCGTTCATAGACCCGGGCATAAAGCACCTTTAAGGCCTGCTCCTTATTCTTCAGCTGGGATTTCTCATTCTGGCAGGATACCACGATCCCCGTGGGGATATGGGTCATTCTGACAGCAGAATCCGTGGTATTGACGCACTGCCCACCGTTGCCGGAAGCACGGAACACATCCACCCGGACATCGTTCATATCAATGTGTACGTCCACCTCTTCCGCTTCGGGCAGAACCGCCACCGTAACTGTGGAGGTATGGATACGCCCGCCGCTTTCCGTGGTGGGGATGCGCTGTACCCGATGGACGCCGCTTTCATATTTCAGACGGGAATAGGCCCCCTGTCCTTTTATCATAAAGGCAATTTCCTTGAAGCCCCCCAGATCGCTTTCACTGGTGTTCATGATCTCGATCTTCCATTTGCGCCGCTCCGCATAGCGGGCATACATACGGAAGAGATCCCCGGCGAATAACGCCGCTTCATCGCCCCCTGCGCCGCCGCGGATCTCCACGATGACGTTCTTTTCATCGTTGGGGTCTTTGGGGATGAGCAAAAGGGTGATCTCTTTTTTCAGTGTTTCCAGCTTTTCTTTATTTTCTGCCAATTCTTCCTTGACTAATTCCCGAAAATCATCATCCAGTTTTTCTTCCAGCATCAGCAGGCTTTCCTCGATGGCCTCTTTTGCCCCTTTATACTCCCGATATTTTTCCACGATGGGCGTCATATCGCTGTATTCCTTCATCAGCTTGCGCCATTGGGTCTGATTGGCGATGATATCGGGGTCATTGATCTGCTCCGCCAAGTCCTCATACTTATTTTCGATTTCCGCCAAACAGTCAAACATGCTCACGCCCCCTTTCCGCTTTTTTTGCCAAAGGCCACTCTGTCCAGCCCTGCCAAATCCTGTTTCAATCCAATTTCAGTATATCCAAATTCCCGCAGGAGAGACAGCAATGCCTCCCCCTGGTCATATCCGATTTCAAAAAAGAGCCAGCCGCCTTCCCGCAGCCATTCTTTTCCTTCTGCCACGATGGCACGGTAGAAATCCAAGCCATCCTCGCCGCCGTCCAGAGCGTTCAGGGGCTCAAAATCCCTGACCTCCGTCATCAGCCCTTCGATATCCTTTTTGGGGATATAGGGGGGATTGGAAACGATGGCGTCCAGCTTGCCTTTCCATTCCATAGGCACATGGGAAAACAGGTCGCTTTCATAAAAATCAATGCTGATATGATTTTCCGCAGCATTTTCTTTGGCATAGCCCAAGGCTTTCGGGCTGATATCTACCGCCATGATCTTTTCAAAGCTGCCATACCTGCCCAAGCTGATGGGGATGCACCCACAGCCTGTGCCGATATCCAAAATGGATTTGAGGGGCTCTTTCTGTTGGGTCTCCAGAATGGTTTCCACCAGCACTTCTGTGTCCCCTCTGGGAATCAGGACACCTTCCCCCACATGAAAAGGCAAGCCCATAAATTCCCATGTTCCCAGGATATACTGGGTGGGTCTGCCTGCCTCCCGTTCGGAAAGGAAGTGTTCATAGCTCTCTGCCGCTTCATCCAAAAGGGCTTCCCCCTCACGCAAAAATAAAGCCGTACGGTTCAGACCGGCGGCTTTTTCCAGCAGCAGCTCCGCCTCGAAGGCATAGGCTTCCTTGCCTGCCGCCTTCAGACGCAGTTTTCCTTCTCTTAATGCTTCTCCCACTGTTTTATTCTTCAGGCTCATCTTCCAGAACCCCTTTCATAGCCGCAATGGCACATTCGATCTGACCGTCATCGGGCTCTGCTGTGGTCAGCTTCTGCAGGCACAGCCCCGGTGCGCTGACAACTTTTACAAAACCGCTTTCGGATTTGCCCGCCCAGCGGATGACTTCATAGGAAATGCCGGCGATAAAAGGCACCAGACAGATCCTTGTCACCAAGCGGAGAAGGAATACATCAGTGCGGACAAAGAAGAACACCACCATAGAGATCAGCATAACGAACAGTAAAAAGCTGGTGCCGCAGCGTTTATGGAGCCTTGTGCAGGGGCGCACGTTTTCCACTGTCAGCGCCTTGCCGCTTTCGAAGCAGGCGATAGTCTTATGCTCTGCCCCGTGGTACTGGAACACGCGGCGAATCTCCTTCATGCGGGAGATCAGCCACAGATATGCTAGGAAAATACCAATACGAATCAAGCCTTCGATGATGCCCAGCCCCCATGTAGGGACAACGGACTTAAAAAGATTCCCAATGGCTACAGGCAGGACAAAAAACAGTCCCATACCCAAAACCAGAGACAGGAACACGCTGAAGTAGATAAGGATATCATTGATCTTATCCCCCAGCTTGTCCGTCAGCCACTGCTCGAAGGGGGAAAGTTCTTCCTCCTCCCAGCCTTCTCCGGCGATCTCTGCAGAGCGCATCAGGATTTTCGTACCGCTCACCAGAGAATCCACAAAGGCTGCCATGCCGCGGAAAATGGGATATTTGAAAATCCCTTTTTTGCCCAGGCCGCCCCAGTCCTTTTTTTCGATAACGATTTCCCCTTCGGGGTTTCTCACTGCCATTGCATATATTTTTTTCCCGCGCATCATAACGCCCTCGATGACCGCCTGACCGCCGATATTGGTTCTTTTTTCACTCATATCAAAATTCCTCCTTTCTGGAGAAAGGGATATCCCTTTTCCTCGCAAAAAAATAATTGAAAAAAAGTATTCTTTTGCGAAAAAAAGGGCGAAAGCATACGCTCCGCCCTTTCATTTTTTTGATTATTTTCTGCCGTATTTTTTGTTGAATTTTTCAACTCTACCGCCAGCTTCCAGAAGCAGTTTCTGGCTGCCTGTGTAGAAGGGGTGGCATTTGGAGCAAACTTCGACTCTGATTTCGTCTTTTGTGGAACCTGTTACGAATTCGTTACCGCAGTTGCATCTTACTGTTACCTGTTTGTATTCGGGATGGATACCTTCGCGCATTTTTTTCACCTCATTTTCCATATTCGTTGATCAATAATCTACGTTATTTAAAGACAACATGGGTATTTTAGCATAATCGCGCCGTTTTTGCAATAAAAAATGTCCTACAAATCGGCAGCAAGGAAATTTATGTGTATTTTGTACAGGCCAAACCTTTATTTCTCATGGAAGCCCAACATTTTTTCCCAAACGGGCAGCCGTTCCATGAATTCCTGATTGTTTTTTGTCTTTCGCATCAGGTCGAAAAAGCCTTCCGTCATGTCGGTATGGCTCAAAGAAGTCGCCATACGGCGCAGGGCATAGTTACATTCCAGTTCTTCCGCCGTAAAAAGTTTTTCTTCTCTTCTCGTGCCGGATTTGATGATATCCACTGCAGGGAAGATCCGCCGTTCCGCCATGCGCTTATCCAACACCAGTTCCATATTGCCGGTGCCTTTGAATTCCTCAAAGACCACCTCGTCCATCTTGCTGCCCGTATCCACCAGAGCCGTGGCAAGGATAGTCAGGCTGCCGCCGTTTTCGATATTTCTGGCTGCGCCGAAGAACCGCTTGGGCATATAAAGAGCCGCAGGGTCCAGACCGCCGGAAAGGGTACGTCCGCTGGGGGGAATGGTCAGGTTATAGGCACGGGCCAGTCGGGTGATGCTGTCCAGCAGGATCACAAGATCTTTCCCCTGCTCTACCATGCGCTTTGCCCGTTCCAGAACCATTTCCGTCACCTTTTTATGATGCTCTGGTTCCTCGTCGAAGGTGGAATAGACGATCTGCACGTTTTCCCCTTCGATGGAACGCTGGATATCCGTCACCTCTTCGGGACGTTCATCGATCAGCAGAACGATCAGATGGACTTCCTTATGGTTGCGGGTGATGGCATTTGCCATTTTTGTCAAAAGGATGGTCTTGCCCACCTTAGGCGGTGCAACGATCATTCCTCTCTGTCCTTTGCCGATGGGGGCGATCAGGTCGATGATGCGCCCGGAAAGCTCGTCTTTCTCCGTTTCCAGATGCAGCTTTTCCTCTGGATAGATGGGAGTCAGGTCCTCGAAATTGGGACGGCGGATGGCAAGATAAGGCGCATCCCCATTGACGGTCTGCACATAGATCAGCCCGCCAACCTTTTCCCCTTCCCGGGCAGGGCGCACGTTGCCCTTTACCCTGTCCCCGGTTTTCAGGTTAAATCTTCTGATCTGGGCGGGAGAAACGTAAACGTCATTGGCACCGGGCAGGCAGTTTTCCGCCCGCAGGAAGCCATAGCCATCGGGCAGCACTTCCAAAATGCCTTCCCCCATTTCGCCATGCTCCATCAATTTTTCTTTTTCAGTTTGTTCCTGCGGAATTTCGGTTTTTTCGTCGGATCTTTTGGAAGAAAAACCACAAGCAGCCGCCTGCTGCACAGGGAGTTCTTCTTGCACAGCAGAGGACTGCTTTTCTTTGATCTTCTCTATCAATTCACTTTTTTTCAGGCCGGAAATGGAGGGGATCTCCATTTCCTTTGCCATCCTTCTCAATTCCGCAAGAGTTTTCTTCTCCAGTTCACTCATGCTATTCTCCTGTTCTTATTTGGGGATCTTGATTTTGCTGCCGGGTTTCAGAGTATCGCTTTCCTTCAGGCCGTTGGCATCCAGGATCTTCTGATATTCTGCGCCATTGCCCAAGAACTTCTGTGCAATCTTCCAAGCTGTGTCGCCATCCTGCACAGTGTATTCTGTAGTGGAGCCGCTGGTTGTGGAGGATGCAGTCGTGCTGCTTTCATTGTTCTTCTTTGCATCATCGCCTTCTCCGTCAGCCTTTTCTGTGCTGCTGTTAGGGTCTTTCAGACCATTCAGTTCTTCTTCCAGCTGCATTTTTTCCAACTGAATATTTTCATATTTTTCTTTATATTCCTGTGTCTGTGTCAGCTGATTCTGCGCTTCTTCCAGTTTGCTGTTCAGGCTTACCGTACGGAAGATCAGGAAAATGATCAAAATCAGTGCAACAATGCCCAGGATGATGGCCAGCTTGCTTCTGCCGCCGCCGAAATCGTCATCATCGTAATCATCATCGTAGAGGCTGTCCAGATGTTCCTGTTTTGCTCTTTCTTCAAAATCCAGGTCTTCATAGCGGGGGCGGTTGTCCCTGCTGTCTCTGCCCATATCTTCAAAAGGCATAGGTTCTTTTTCTTTTTTCGCTTTTCTGCCGCGCTTTGCAGGGGCTGCCGTTGTCTGCAGGGTCACTTCTTCCACGATCTTGGATTTTTTACGGGCGGGGATCACGCTGACATACTGGATGCCGTCGTCATAGTCGTCCTGATTCATTGTATTCCCAGCAGGGGCGGAAGTATGCATCCCATCCAGATCTTCGGATACGATGCCTGAATTTCTTGCACGGCGGGAAACATAGCGAGTGGGTTCCCCTTCCTGCTGAGGCGCTCTGCTCACTTCGTTGATCTCGTTGCTGACCTGCTGCATTCTTGCTTCTCTGACTTCTTCCACATCTTCTCTTCTCTGGGGACGGCGGGCACGGTATGCTGTTGCTTCTGTGTCGTCGTTCTTGCCCATCAGGGGGTGGGTCTGCATCAGGATATCTACGACTTCCTTGGGCAGGTCGTTATACAGGTCTTCATAATAGCCTTTGTCTGTATCACTCAAACCTCTGGAGCCGTTTGTGTTATCAAATCTATCGTCGCTCATGTTCTTACCTCCAAAATATATCTTAAAGATTTCTCTTTCGTTTCAAATCTACACAATTTCTGCATTCTATCTTAATATATTCTACATTTTTATCCCGAAAGTGTCAACCAAAGGGACAGAAATTAAAACTTTTGTAAGCTTCTTTTTTATGGAACTTGAATTGTCAAGTCAAACGCAACGATACAGAAAAATAAACCTCATAAGGGGTTAAATAGTTCAGGCATTTACGAGGACGTTTATTCAATTCATCTACTTTACTTTGGATATACTCATCACTTCGATTGGAAATATCCTCACCTTTTGGAAAATACCCCCGAAGAAGACCGTTGGTATTTTCATTTGTTCCACGTTTCCATGGCTGATGTGGCTGAGGGAAATAAAACTCTACTCCGTTGAGAGCTTTCGTTACCTCGGCGTGCTTGGCAAATTCCTTTCCTCTATCAGGAGTAATTGTATGCAGAGGCTGTCCTTTCAGACATTTAATCATTACATCCCGAACAAAATTTGCAGTTTTCTTTTCGGATTTTTGACTTATAAGAAATCTGCTTTTACGGTCAGTGAGTGTTACTAGACAAGCGGCATTTTTCTTACCAACCACGGTGTCTCCTTCCCAGTCACCAAGGCGACTACGCTTTTCAGCCTCAACAGGTCTGTCTTTAATATCGTTACTAACCACGATTTTTCCGCGTTTTTCAGTATGATTCTTTGTATGACGGGTTTTTCCACGATGCCTGAGTTTGCGTACTGCTCCACGATTACCTTTGGATCTGCGCTGTTCCTTCGTATCAAAGACCCCGGCGTAAATGCCTCTATAAATAGTGGAGTAACTGATCGTTATATTGGCATTTTCTATTTTTAGTCTTCCGGCTATTTGTTCGGGTGACCACTGATGTTCAAGGAACTTATCCCGGACATATTGAAAAATATCCGGATCGGAAAGTTTATGTTTCGCATGGCAATTTCGTCTGCGTTTATGATAAGTAGCCTGTGCAGAGATGGCAGAATACATACCAGCTATGCTGTTGCGTGATAGTTCACGGGACACAGTGGATTTGTTGCGACCAATGGCAGCCGCTATATAGGTAATTGAATAATTTTTAGAGAGAAGAAGTAGTATCTTTTCTCGCTCTTCTGGTGTAAGATGTTTGTAATGGCTCATAGTTCCTCCTGGTATGATAGATGTCTTCGCAAACACCATTGTACCAGACTATGAGTCTTTTTTATCTGTTGCACTTAGATTGTAAATTCAAGAAAGGAAAAAGGAACAAGCCTTTGCGGATGATTTTGCGCAGACCTGCTCCTTTGATTTATGATCTATATTTTTATTTCACAGAAAGAACTGTATTCACATCGGCGGACTGGGGCACATATTCCAATGTCACGCTGCTGCCGATCTGTTTTTTCAGGATTTCCAGATTATCCTTGGCTTTTGCCTCGAACAGAGCGTCATTGCCTTCCAGCATCAGATACCAGTAGGTGTTCCCTTCGGAAACGATATCCTTCATCATGGTGATGGTGCCGGTGATGGTCTGAGCTTTGGAGGTATCCACCGTTTCGATGCCGCTGCCCGCCATCAGATTGCGGTAAACCTTTTCACATTCCGCAACGGTATCCCCAATGGCTACAATCTGATATTTCTGGATATTCACCATAGCGTATTTCTTAACCAGACCCGCATTATCCTTCAAGGAGAGGAAATAGGTAGGTTCATCGGCGATATTCAGCAGGATGGGGAAAGTTGCCACATAATTCAGATGCTGCACCTGCCCTTCCGCAGAGGACATAGCGGAAATCTCCTTGGCACCGGAGATCTGATAATATTTCGTTTCTTTCGTACGGGAATTCATCAGGACAAAGCCAACGTTGGATTCGTCGCCGCCGATGGAAGTAACGCCGGTGTATACCCAAACGTCATCGTCCAGAGCGATATAGTTATAGCCCTCTGTGGACTTCAGGCAGCCTCTCTGCCCAAAAATGCTGTTGATAAAGCCGTTCTTCAAAGTGCCATAATAGTCGTACTGTTCCACCAGCAGAGCGGAATCGTATACCTTATCTACCCATGTGGGTACGTCTGCTACGTCATAATACTGATGTTCGCCGGTGGCAGCATTGATGATGATCGCCCCTTTGATATCCGTGCCGCCGAAGAGACCGATGGTCTTATCTTCCACAGCACATACCCAATAGGGAACGCCGTCGTCATTGATCTCAAAATTATAGGAATGGATCATGGCTGTAGGGTAACGGAAACGGATATAGCGGTTCAGGTTTCTGCCGAAATGCTCAAAGGGGGAGATCTTAATGCCCTCTTCCAGCTTGATCAGGTCTACATCCTGGGTGGTCATATCGATGCTGATATAGGCAGGGATGCCTGTACCCCGGTTGGTGAACCATTTGATGATATCGCCATACTGCAGGGGGGTCACACGGACAGGCTTATTCTGATAATTGATCTGGTTGAAATAAGGGCTGACTTCATACTGGGAGACCATGTCTACCATACTGCCCATTTCCCGTTCCGCCAGCTTTGCCGCAGAATCCCTGTCCAGAATGGGGATCTGGTCGTAATCGACCTCATGGATATCGTTGGCAAAATCCCCTGTCTGCACATCCAACAGCTGATGATAGGCCGATGCCCGCAAAATGGGAGAAGACAGCAGTGTGCCTACACCATAAACGATGCAGAGGGCAACAGGGACCGCCAGCAGGCGTTTTGCCGTTTTCCATCTTTCGCCCCGCTCCACAGGGTCACCATTTCGCACCAGAAACAGCACCTTGAAGATGGGCCAGAAATTCAGCACCAGGCCAACGGCGATGGCCACAACGAAAAACATCCAGCTTTCCTGCGAATGGATATTCAAAGCAGGCAGATAATAATAGAACATCCCCGCCCAGATGAGCAGAGTCAAAATAATGAGAATCGAACGCGATTTTTTCACTTTATCCTCCTCCATTTCCTTGATTTGTTCACAAAATTTTAAAAACTTTGGCGGGTTTCTCCTCTTTACATCTCCTCGCCAATTGCATATACTATACTATAAATCCAGAAGATTGTATAGTGATAAAACTGACCGTTTCCTTGTGAAAGCATAAGGGAGTGATACCATGAAAATAGAAAGAATCAGTGAAAATCAGCTGAAGCTGACGCTGACAAAAGATGACCTGAAGGAAAGAGATATCCAGCTGGAGGATCTCATCACACCATCCGAAAAAACCCAGAAGCTGTTCCGGGATATCATGGAGCAGGCTTTGGATGAATCGGATTTCATTTCCGAAAACACACCGCTGATGGTGGAAGCTGTTCCCGCAGGGGCAGACGGCATCATGATTATCGTAACAAAGGTAACCAACAAAGACAAAAGCGCAAAAACAGGGGCGGATCTGCTCAGTCAGGCACAGGAAATGCGCCGCTGGAAGAAGAAACCCATGGATACCATGGAACATGCAGAGGAACAGAATTCCGATATCCTCATCTATTCCTTCCCCGCACTGGATGATGTCATCAGCGTAAGCCTGCGTCTGGACGGCACATTCAAAGGGGAAAGCGCTGTTTACAAAAACGAAAACAAGTATTTCCTTGTCCTGCAGGGGGATACATACACTGCGGAGGAATCCTCTGAAGAACTGGAACTGGTATTAAAGGAATACGGTCAGAAGCACGTGTCTACACCCCTGGCGAAATATTATCTCTTGGAGCATGGGGAAACCATCATCGGGGATAAGGCCGTGAAGGCGCTGGCAAAAACTTTTGGGTAAGGGAAAAGACCACATTTGTGGTCTTTTTTGTTTGCGCTGATTGCTGTCGCACCGTCGCCGCTTTTTCCCCTGCCCCACCGAGGGAAGGGGGCTGTTCGACACACCCCCGATATGGCAGAGTGCTGTTCTTTTCTCCCCCCTTGCACTCCCTCCTAACTTCTGCTATAATGCTTCTGGTTTTAAAATTGCCCTTCGGGCTTTTCAACCAGACAGTTCGAAACCATCCTGTCTATAAACAAAACTAGGGACCCAACAACACAACTTTTCTGTATTTTCGGCACCCTATTTTGGTGTGCCTTTTTTTGTTTGGCTCCCTTTCTATGAAAGGAGACTTTACCATGGCAGAAAACCCCATCCGTTACAGTATCATTGAAGAAAAAAATCCAAGAGAGATCCTCATGCTCCGTGGGAGAGGCTGCGCCTGGAAGCGCTGCACCTTCTGCGATTATCATCTGGATGCTTCCCTGGACGAAGCAGAAAATTTTAAGATCAATCTGGCGGAAATTGAAAAAGTGACCGGCAAATATCATCATCTGGAGGTCATCAATTCCGGCAGCTTTTGCGAACTGGACGCCAATACCATGGATGCCATCCGCAGAAAATGCAAAGAAAAAGCCATCCACACTATCCATTTTGAAACCCACTGGATGTATCGCAGAAAAATCCAGGAGCTGCGGGATTTTTTCGGCGAAATCGGCACAACGGTAAAAGTAAAAATCGGCGTGGAGACCTTCGACGAAGCCTTTCGGGAAACAGTCTTTCAAAAAGGTATGCCCCGCGCCACCGCAGAGGATATCGCATCCTACTGCGATGAAGTCTGTCTGCTTTTCGGCATCACCGGGCAGACCGTAGATTCCATGCGGCAGGATATTGAAACTGGCCTTGCCCACTTCGAACGGGTCTGCGTCAATATCATGGTGCCAAATACCACCAGCGTCGTTCCCGATGAAGCGGTCATCCGCCTGTTCAAGGAAAAGCTTTACGACCAATACATAGATAATCCCAGAGTGGATATCCTGCTGAACAATACAGATTTCGGGGTAGGCGGTGAAGAAAATGCCTAACGAACTGCTGCTGATCCTGACCCTGCTGCTGACCTTCAGCGGTGTTCTGGTATTTTATAAGATCTTCGGGAAAACGGGTCTGCATGTCTGGACTGCCATAGCCACTATCACCGCCAATATCGAGGTGCTGATTCTTGTGGAAGCCTTCGGCATGGAACAGACATTGGGCAATGTCCTCTTTGCCTCCAATTTCCTTGTCACCGATATCCTGAGCGAACTGCACGGAAAAGAAGAAGCCAACAAAGCCGTAAATATCGGCATTGCCGCTTCCATCGCCTTTATTTTCATCTCCCAGTCCTGGTTCCTGTATACCCCTGCAGCCAATGACTGGGCATCGGAAAGCATCTATGCCATCTTTTCCAACACTCCAAGGCTGATGCTGGCAAGCTTTCTGGTCTATGCCATCTGTCAGAAATTCGACGTATGGGCATACCATAAATGGTGGGCCTTCACCCAAAAGAAATTTGGCGATAAGGACAGCTTTTTATGGCTGCGAAACAACGGCTCCACGCTGGTATCCCAGCTTTTGAATACAGTCCTTTATACCTTCGGGGCTTTCCTGGGCACCTATGAACTGGAAACACTCTTCAGCATCTGCATTTCCAGTTACATCATTTTTATTGTGACCAGTCTGGCGGATACGCCCTTCGTTTATCTTGCAAAAAAGCTGAATTAAAGCTCAACTAAAAAAATCCCCTGCTCTTTCGAGTACAGGGGGTTCTTTTTTTATTCCGCTTCAATCTCTTCCAGGAATGCGTACAGCCCTTTCAGCCTGCTCCATTCCTCCGCCAGATATTGGGGCAGTTCAGGGGTAAAGAGGATATCCTCCATGCCGCTTCTGGTGCAGATGACGATATCCTTTTTCCGATACCAGCTTTGTGCCAGCGGGTCGAGGGTGTCGTTTTTGATTTTTTTATAGTCCTCCCCTTCCAGTCGGAACAAGGGGTCTTTCTCCACCTTTTTGGCGATCCGCAGGAAAGCCGCAGGGTTGCTGTCGATCTTTTTGCGGTATGCTGTCAGAAACGCAGGCTTGGCGCACCACATACCCAGCCCGTGGATGAAGCCTTCCGGCTGCAATTCGAAATAGAAGGTGGGGCGCAGCTTCCATTCCGTCCCCCGAAGCTTTTCATCATACAGCACCGCCCAGCGGCAGGAGCGATACGGGCTTTTATCCTTGCTATAGCGGATATCCCGGTTGATACGGGAAACGGAGTAGTTCATCTTTTTCCCGCAGAACAGGGGGCTCAGCTCCGCCAGGTCTGCCGCGAATTTATCGAAGGGGTCTTTCAGCACGGCTTTATAGCGGTCACGGTTTTGGTCCATCCATTCCTTGCTGTTGTTCATCCTCAGTTCCCAAAGGAAATCTATGGTTTCCGGCAAAAAGCCTTCAAATCTTTTCATATCATTCACCTCGTTTCCCATTATAGCATATCTTTGGGATGCTGTCCCAAACCCTGGCAGGGAAATAATTTCCCTGCACCCTTATTTGCCTGCGGCGCAAAAAAAGACTTGGGAATAATCCCAAGCCTTTTTTCATGTCATCTTAGTTTTAAATTCCCCGCACAAACGCAGTTTGGGCGGAAGTATAGGGTTCTAAGGGGATTATCCCCTTAGCAGGGTGCGGGACGGAGTCCTGCGGTTTTCTTAGAATTCCATTTTTTCTTTCAGGTAGGATACCAGATCAGCGATGGGCATTCTTACCTGTTCCATTGTATCTCTGTCACGAACAGTTACACACTGGTCTTCTACGGAATCGAAGTCGTATGTGATACAGAAAGGCGTACCAACTTCGTCCTGTCTTCTGTAACGTTTACCGATGGAACCAGCGTCATCGTAATCGCAGTTGAATTCTTTTGCGATCATTGCGTATACTTCCTGTGCCTGTGCAGCCAGCTTTTTGCTCAGAGGCAGGATTGCTGCTTTCACAGGTGCCAGTGCAGGATGGAAATGCAGAACAGTTCTGACATCGCCTTCGCCCACTTCTTCTTCATCATAAGCATCACACAGGAACGCCAGTGTCACACGGTCAGCACCAACGGAAGGTTCGATGCAGTAAGGTACATATTTTTCGTTCTTTTCCTGATCGAAGTATGTCATATCCTGACCGCTTGTGTTCTGGTGGCATGTCAGGTCATAATCTGTTCTGTCTGCGATGCCCCACAGTTCACCCCAGCCGAAGGGGAATTTGTATTCGATATCTGTTGTACCTTTGCTGTAGTGAGACAGTTCTTCAGGAGAGTGGTCTCTCATTCTGATATTTTCTTCTGTCATGTTCAGGTGCAGCAGGAAGTCTTTGCAGTATTTTCTCCAGTAATCCAGCCATTCCAAGTCAGAACCGGGTTCGCAGAAGAATTCCAGTTCCATCTGTTCAAATTCTCTGGTACGGAAAGTAAAGTTACCGGGTGTGATTTCATTACGGAAAGATTTACCGATCTGACCAATACCGAAAGGCAGTTTCTTTCTGGAGGTTCTCTGTACGTTTTTGAAGTTTACGAAGATACCCTGTGCTGTTTCGGGACGCAGATAAATCTGGTTTTTCGCATCTTCTGTAACGCCCTGGAAGGTTTTGAACATCAGGTTGAACTGACGGATATCTGTGAAGTTATGAGCGCCGCAGGAAGGACATACCACCTGGTTGTCATCCACGAATTTTTTCATTTCTTCGTTGCTCCAGCCATCTACAACCACTTCAGGCATATCGTGTTCTTTCATGTGTTCTTCGATCAGCTTGTCTGCACGGAAACGTTCCTTACATTCCTTACAGTCCATCAGGGGGTCGCTGAAGCCGCCAACGTGACCGGATGCTACCCATGTCTGGGGGTTCATCAGGATGGCACAGTCAACACCAACGTTCATGGGGTTTTCCTGGATGAATTTTTTCCACCATGCTTTTTTCATGTTATTTTTCAGTTCCACACCCAGAGGGCCGTAATCCCATGTATTTGCCAGACCGCCGTAAATTTCGGAGCCGGGGTATACAAAGCCTCTGTTTTTTGCCAATGCTACGATTTTTTCCATAGATTCTACTGCCATTTGAAATTCCTCCTAACTAAGAAAGTGATAAGTGATAGTTTCGAAGGACGAAAGATTTCTATAAATAGTAAAAGCTTCCATCCCTCGCCGGTAAGCAAGGGACGAAAGCTCTAAAATTCTTCCGCGGTTCCACCCTCGTTGACCGATACTGGTTGCACCGGCCCTCTCTTGTGAATACTGCTCCAAAGTGCCTTTCTCTGGTTCCGACTGCCATCTCGCACCGACCGATGGCTCTCTGAAAATCTTCCGCAGATACTCCTCTTCTTCAACGCAGTCATTATGAAGTTGAGACCTATGATAACGCTTTCTGAACCCAAAGTCAAGGGGAAAACTTGCACTATTTTCCGCACATTTTCTTTCTGCGGCGCACAGATTTCCACAAAACATGAACAAAAATTCAGCCCCTATGCAAAAAAATCGCGGGTTTTCAGCCTGAGATCCATATGTACATCCATGTAATTTCGCAGGATGACAGTCATCTGATCCAAGGCTTCTTCGGACAGGTTGAACCCGAAAACCGCCCTTCCTTCCTTTTCCAAAACATAGGCAAAAGCTTTCCGCACGGCATCATAAACAAAGATGCTGTTCTGTGTCCGATGCTCCGCGCAGTAAAACGCCCCTGTTCTGCCGTCGAAGTATAGATCTCCTTCGTTTTTCCCGCAGATATTGCACTCCTCCGGGGCGAAAAGCCCGGAAATCTGCAATAATTTCAATTCAAAAATGCGAGAGACCAGCTTCGGTGGCAGCGTACCCTTATCCATGATGAGAAAAGCATAATACAGCAGCTCCAACACCTCATCCTGCTCCATGCCTGCGGGGCAGCTGCGGTCTGCCAGTTCCGCCAGATACATAGCTTCGGAAAATTTATCGATATCCGTCCGCAGGCCATAAAAGCTGTTCAGCAGCTCTGCTTGGGTGATGGAATAAAAGCCCTTGCCCTCATAAACAACAAAATCGGCATAGCAGAACAGCTGCGTCGCCGCCAAAAGTTTGCTTTTGGCATTGCGCGCCCCACGGGCGGAAAGGATGACACGCCCCAAGCCCTTCGCCAGAAGGACGATCTGCTTGTTGCTTTCGCCTTTTACCTGTTCCCCTATGACAATGCCTCGCAGCTTTTCTGTTCCCATAGCCGACCTCGTATCAATCTTAATATCTTAATAAAATTTCTTGTATCTGGATGTTTCTTCTATACGGCGGCGGGGATTTTCCGACCGCTCCGCCAAATATTTGCGATAGCGCAGATAGTCCTCCACCTGCCCTGTCTGCAAAAACCGCTGCCAGTATGCCCGTTCCTGTTCGCTCATGTAAATCCATCCCCTTTCATGGGGATAGGATGTGAAGAAACCGCCCCAGTCATACTGTAAAAATCCTTCCAAAAAGACCGCGGGGCTCTGCCCCGCCTCCCCGCAAGGGTCTCAGACCCTTGACCCGATACTTTTGCAAAACTACCGTTTTGCGAAAAATAAAAATCAAAATCCTCCACAAAACGCTAGTTTTGTGGCGTACCCGGGTCGAGGGGGCGGTGCCTCCTCGCAGGGGTATTGGGGGCGGCGCCCCCAAGGTCTTAAATATTCTTTTTGTCGTAGCCGAAGTTCTTCAGCAGGAAATCGCTGTCCCGCCAGTCCTTCTTCACCTTTACCCAAAGCTGCAGATAAATGGGCGAACCCAGCAGCCGCTGCATATCATATCTGGCTGTAGAGCCGATCCGCTTCAGCATACTGCCCTGCTTGCCGATAATGATCCCCTTATGGGAATCCCGCTCGCAATAAATGGTCGCCTGTACGTCTACCATATCCTGATCGGGGCGTTTCTTCATGGACATGATCTCCACAGCAATGCCATGGGGTACTTCATCCTGCAGAAGATACAACGCCTTTTCCCGAATGATCTCCGCCGCAATCTGCCGTTCCGGCTGGTCTGTCACCATATCCCCGGGGAAATACTGAGGGCCTTCCGGCAAGTATTTTTTGATAACTTCCAAAAGCTCCCCTGTGTTTCTGTCCCGCATGGCAGAAATGGGCACCACATCCGCAAAATCATACAGCTTATTGTATACGGAAATGACCTCCAACAGCGTATCCCGTTCCACGGTGTCGATCTTATTGATGACCAGAACAACAGGTGTTTTTACGTTTTTCAGCCGTTCCAGCACATACTGATCCATGGCCTGGATCTCTGTGGTAGGCTCAATGAGCATCAGAACCAAGTCCACTTCATTAAAAGTTGTTTCCGCAGAGCGCACCATATATTCGCCCAGTTTGGATTTGGGCTTATGGATGCCGGGGGTATCCAAGAATACACACTGGAAATCCTCCTTTGTCAGGATGGATGTGATCTTATTTCTTGTGGTCTGGGGTTTATGGGAAGTAATGGCGATTTTTTCCCCGATCAGGCAGTTCATCAGCGTGGATTTGCCCACGTTTGGTCTGCCCACAAGGGAAACAAAACCGGAGTGAAATTTTTTCATTCCATCTCAACCCCTCTTTCTTTCAGCATAGCTTCCTGTTCCGCCAAGAAGATCTGGTCTTTCTCTTCCCAGTCCTTTGCCATATCCAGCAGCAGCATATACTGCAGCCATCTTTCGTTCTTTGTATCGATATCTTCCTGGGTCAGGCCTTTGATGAGGCACAGTGCCTGATAATATTTCATGCCGTTTTCCGCTGTCATATATTCGGAATTCATCCCCAAAACCACATGGATTTTATTGGTATTGGGCAGGCGGTATCTTCTGATATCATCCTGCATATTGGTTGCGTCACGTCCCATCATTGTTGCAAATTCACAAGCTGCTTTGTAATGGGCCATCAATTCTGTCTCTGTGATTTTTACGCGGAATGCGCCCCATTTGTCAATGATGTACTGTTCCACTTCCTCCATGGTTTTCGCATTGGGTTTCATTTCAATGTCCGCAAATTTTGCTTTCAATGCTTCGATGCCGTTCATGTTTCTTTCCTCCTAAAACTAATTATGTATCCGATTTTTCCTTTAATTCGTCCCATTTGGCACGGATGGCCTGCATATCCTCCCATGCGGGGCGTTTTTTCGTTTCATCCCTGAGCAATGCGGAGGGATGGTAGGTTGCCATGATATGATAGCCCTTTCGTTCGAACCACTGCCCTCTCTGGCGGGTGATTTTAAACTCGGGGTCGATGATGGTGGTGGCGGCGATGCGCCCCAAGCATACGATAATTTTCGGTTTAATGAGCATCAGCTGATACCTGAGGTAATTCAGGCAGGCTGCCTTTTCATCATCATGGGGGTCGCGGTTGCCGGGCGGGCGGCATTTCACCACGTTGGCGATATAGGCATCCTCCAAGGACAAGCCCACGCTTGCCAGCATTTTATCCAGTAATTGTCCCGCAGGGCCTACGAAGGGTATGCCCTGCAGATCCTCCTGCTGACCGGGGCCCTCCCCGATGAACAAAATATCCGCATTGGGGTTGCCTTTGCCGATGACCACGTTGGTACGCATTTCCCAAAGCCTGCATTTTTTGCAGGAATAACAAGCCCCCTCTAAAATTTCCCAGCTTTTTTCCGCCATACTTCTTCCACCTCGAAACTACTTACAACGATATTCCTGCAGCGCATCCTGCGCCAGCTGCGCAAAGCTTGCGCCTGCGCCCCAATCGAAACGAAAAAGCATTCCTTCGCTCCCGCCGCCGGCAGATAAATGCACCTTGGTCGTTTCTTCCAGATTATCCGCCAAAACCGTCAGTGTCGCTCTATTACCGGAACGCATATAATATTTCTCAAATAACAACATCACGATTTCTTTCCCATTGGGCAGCGTCCGCTTATATTCATCTAATATCTCGCCGGAAAAAGTGCCCGTTACGGCATCCTTTACCTTTTCCGCCGCCTCCATAGGAGAAAGTCTCACATACAGATCGATTTTTTCCATTCTTGTTCCCCCTTATTTGATATCCTCCCCACGAAACCCAAAAGGCAACAATTCCTGCACGGAAAAGGTCGCCATTCCCTTTTCCTCACTATCCAGAATCACTTTTCCATCGGGCAGGAATTCAAACAACACCTGCCGACAAATGCCGCAGGGCGAAGCATACGCCCCGCTGCTGGCAACAATGGCAATGGCTTCAAACTCCCGCACTCCTTCGGAAACAGCCTTGAAAATGGCTGTGCGCTCGGCACAGTTGGTGGCACCATAGGATGCGTTTTCGATGTTGCAGCCCTTGAATACCCTGCCATCTTTTGCCAAAAGTGCCGCCCCCACCTTGAAATGGGAATAGGGCGCATAGGCATGCTCCATGGCTTCCTTCGCCATGCTTACCAATTCTCTGTCTGTCATGGAAGTAAACCTCCTTATTCAGTGCATCATAAACCGCCCGATAGAAAATACTTTTTCAAGCTCATTGAGGGGCTTTGCCCCTTTAGCCAGCGGCTTTGCCGCAATGGTCTAGCCTGCGTCTCTGCGAGAAAAAGTTTTTTCTATGCAAGGGCGGTTCGTCTGCCCTTGTTCGTCGGCTACTTGAAAAGTTTTTCTGCGCAAGGGCAGATTTGTTTTTTATTCTCTGGGGAAGCCCGCCTGCAGCAAAATCTCCTTCTGGCGGCGGAACATCTCCGCTTCCTCCTCCGGCTCCATGTGGTCATAACCCAAGAGATGGAGCATACTATGGGCAGTCAGGAAGGCAATTTCCCGTTCTAGGGAATGACCGTATTCCTCCGCCTGTTCCTTTGCCCGTTCCAGGGAAATGATAATATCCCCCAGAATGATCTCGTCATTTTCGTTGACCTCTGCTTCTTCCCCTTCCTCGAAGGTCAGCATGGGAAAGCTGAGGACATCTGTTGCTCTGTCAATATTGCGGAACTGCTTGTTGATCTGGCGGATTTCCTCGTTATCCACGATGGAAACGCTGATTTCGCAGTTTTCATCAAATGCTTCGTATTTCAATGCTTCCGCCGCCGCTTTCCCGATGGCTTCTTCCAGTTCCGGGGAAAGGGCGACATCTGTTCTGTTATCGATCAGTAGATTCACTGTTTTCTTCCTCTCTTTTTCCTTCGGCAGGCTGTTCTTTTTTCGCCGCCGCTTCGATTTCTTCCTGTTTGGGGTATGCCACCCGTTCGTGATACATGCCGTGGAACACTTCAATAAATGCCTTGCGGATGATCTCCAATTCATGGATGGCAAGACCGCTGTGGTCCAACTGTCCATCGTCCAGTTTATCCTTAATCAGGGTTTTGATGACACCTTCCGCTTCTTCCAAAGTTTTGCCGCTGCCCAGCATGGAGCGTACCGCCGCTTCCACCGTATCCGCCAGCATAACGACGGCAGATTCCCGGGAGGTGGGGACGGTGCCCTGATAGCGATAGTCGGATTCCTTTACATTCTCCGCTCCATAGGCCTTCAGTGCCTTGAAATAGAAAAACTTCACAAGGCTTGTCCCATGGTGTTCCCGGATGACATCCACAATGATGCGGGGCAGATTATATTCCAGCCCCATTTCCACGCCGTTTTTCGGGTGCTGGGTAATGATCTTGGCACTGCTTTCCGGCGCAAGGTCGTCATGAGGATTATAGCCCGTCTGGTTTTCCGCAAAAAACTGGGGATTTTTCAGCTTGCCGATATCATGATAATAGGCACCGGCCCTTGCCAAGGCCGTATTGGCACCGATGGCATAAGCTGCTGTTTCCGCCAGATTAGCAACGATCAGGCTATGGTGATAGGTGCCCGGTGCTTCCAGCATCAGGCGGCGCAAAAGCTCATTATTGGGGTTCGTCAGTTCCAGCAGGCGCAGGGGTGTATTGGCTTCAAAGGTTGCCTCCCAGAAAGGCAGACTGCCCACGGCGATTGTGACGGAAACCAGACCTATGGCTGCACCAAAGATACATTTCAGCAGCAATCCCTGAGAATAGCCGTCCTCGAAGAACAGACCAACCCCCAGCATGGCAAAGAAGCTGACCGCACCCATGGCTACGGCAATGGGAACGATCATCTGTCGCTTGTCCGTTTTTTGGATCAGCAAAGCACCCAGAGTGCCCACCAGCAGGGAATACATCAAAAACTGCACATCGCCGTTGAAAATGAAACAGCCGATGATACAGAATAAAGAGTTCATGACTAATGCCACTCTTCTGCCCACCAAAAGGCTGGAGAGCATGGCAAAAAGCCCCAAGGGGATCAGAGTAAAATAAGGGATGCCCGACATCAGCCGCAGCAAAATCACCATGATGACATAAACGCTGAACAACATCTTCATTTCATTCTGCTTCAGCACCACAACCCCTTTTCCCCATGCAAAAAAGAGATACAGGGCAACAAACAGCAGTGCCACCATCAGCATACTGCCCAGAAGGGGCAGGGCACTCTCACTATAATCGGCACCGCCCACCAGATGCAGGCTCACCAAACGGTCATAGATTTCTTGGGTGATGATCTCCCCTTCGTCCACGATCTTCTGATTTTTGCGGATCATCACATCTTCCACTTCTGCCCGTTTTTCTTCCCGGGCAGCCTCCATGGCTGCTTCATCGGGCAGGAGGTTCGGTTCCAGTGCCGCCGCAAAGATTTCACTTGCCATTTCCTTCAGGGCACGATTCCATGCAGTGGTGCCAAAGGCTTCATTGGCCTTTTCCCTGCCGTTTTCCAAAGCATCGGCAGTGATGCCTTCCCCATAGACCTGATTCATGACTGCCACGCAATCCTCCGCAAACAAGCTGCGATTGGCGGCATCCAGCCCAGCATAGGAATTGAGCTGTTTTTCCGTCAGCACCACAGGCAGCTTCCAGGGGGCTTCCTTTGCCTTTTCATAGAAGCTTTCCCCCTCTTCCAAAGAGGAAAGGATACTATCCAAGTCCTGAAACAATTCATCGACCTTTGTACGACTTTCCTCTTCCACTGCGGCATCCTGCTTATAAATAGGCGCAACGCTGTCTGCAGCTGCATCCTTCAATTTTTTCGTAGCCACTTCATCCACGGCATCGGCTTCGGCCACATAGCGTTTTTCCGCCACAGAGCCTACCTGCACCGTATCCATTTCCTGCACATAGGAACCTGTGCCGATACAAAAAAGGGTCAGGAGAATGGCAATGGCGTACATGATCCCCTGATAGGATCGTTTCTTTGGGTTATTTGGGGAAGCGTCTTTCCTTCTTGCCATCCTGATCGCCTCGTTTCTTGTTTTCAAACTTTTCATACGCAAGGATGATCTTCTGCACCAGGGGATGGCGCACAACATCCTTATTGGTCAATGTGATCTGACCAATGCCTTCGATACCGGACAAGATCTTCGTTGCTTCCATCAGGCCGCTCCGCTTGCCTTCTGCTAAGTCGATCTGGGTCACGTCCCCGGTGATGACCGCCTTGGAGCCATAGCCGATACGGGTCAGGAACATCTTCATCTGTTCGGGAGTCGTGTTCTGGGCTTCATCCAGCACGATAAAGGCATTATCCAGCGTACGCCCACGCATATAAGCCAGAGGAGCCACTTCAATGAGCCCCTTCTCCATATTTTTCATAAAATTTTCCGCACCCATGATCTCGTACAGGGCATCATACAAAGGGCGCAGATAGGGGTCTACCTTCTGCTGCAGGTCCCCGGGCAGGAAACCCAGCTTTTCCCCTGCTTCGATGGCAGGACGGGTCAGGATGATGCGGTTTACTTCATTGTTTTTAAAGGCAGTGATGGCCATTGCCATGGCAAGGTAGGTTTTCCCCGTACCGGCAGGGCCGATACCGAAAACAACAGTGTTATTTTTGATCAAATCAACATATTTCTTCTGCCCCAGGGTTTTGGGCTTCAAGGGTCTGCCGTTGACGGTAATGCAGATCAGGTCATCATATACCTTTTCCAGTTCCTTCAGGTCTGCTTCCTCCGCAGAGGAAATGAAGTATTCCAGATTCTGCTCTGTGATCTCCTCGCCTTTTCTTGCCAGTACCGCCAGAGAATGCATCACGTTCCAAGCCTTATGGACGTTTTTTTCCTCCCCGGAAATTTTCACATCATCGCCCCGATTGACGATGCTGACCTCACAGGCCTTTTCAATTCTTTTGATATTGGCATCAAACTGCCCGAAAACAGGCAGGATGATGCGATTATCCATCTGCATGGTTCTTTCAAATGCCATCGGCATTTTCACGCTCCTTTTCTTGTGTTCTCAATCGTTTTTCTTCTATGCGCTCCGCCATGGTGATCTCCGCTTCGGCACGGACACAGTCGGCGTATTCTTCAAATTTGATCTCTATATTTTCTATTTTACCGTATGCAGACAATAAATTCTCTGCTTTTTTTCTTAAATTTTCTTCCAAAAGGGATTTTGCCTCCTCCACGGTGCGTTCTTTTTCCACCGTTTCGCAGGCCTTCCAAATTTCTTTTTTCCATTTCAGGGGCAATGTAAAATCCCCCAAAGCCAAGGGCGTTTCTTCCAGCACCGTTTTTTCCCATTCCCCATCCCCGTTGGGATGGATGATATCCAGTTCTTTTTCAGAAAAAATAAGGCTATGGTTTTCCTTTTCCACGCCGCTGTAAAGAACTTCTTCATACTGCAGAGGCATTTCTTCCGTCAGCCGCTGCCAGATGCGGGCTGTGACTGCCCCTTCCGCCCCGGTGTATTCTGTGTGTTGTGCCTCCCCCTCCAGACCAATGGTGAGTTCGGAAGAGATCAGGACATCGCCCTTTTGCACCACATCCCCTGCCATGACCAAAGGCGTTCCCCGTTCCGCAGTGATCTGCAAAATCACGCCATCGGCAGAAGCAACCATATCACAGGGGGTCTCCTGATCCACCAGCTCCACCTTTTCGATGGTCTCCGCCAGTTTGACCGTGGCATCTGTCCCACGGATGCCCACGCTGACCCAGGAGATATCGGAGAAATTTTCCAGAAGCCTGTTGGTAATATCTTCCGTGTCCACGTTTCGCTTCCATGCGCCGGGCTTCAGCCCCATTTCCCCGCAAAAGGAAAGGATTTCTTCTTCCCCAAGGCGTTCATTCCCTTCCACCTCCACCGTCCAGATAAAAGAGGAAAGCAGATAGAGCCCTGCGGCAAAAAACAACAGCCCCGCCGCCCAGACTTGTCTCTTGCGAAACCGCCCCAAAAAAGCAGGCAGGCCGCCCCAGCCAAGGACTTCGATGGTACAGCCTGTTTTTTCCGCACAGGCCTCTAAAATATCCAAACTGCTGCCTGCCGCTTTCATCGTCATGCCAGCCCCCGCCTGGGCTACATCCCAAAGATAGACCCCACGAAAAGCCGCCATATTCATAAAGCGTTCGGCAGAAAAGCCCTTCGCCCTTATTCTAACATATCCACGTAAATAATACCATAACGCCAAGAACAAAATCCTCACCCCAACGATCCTCTTTGTAAAAGCCGTGGCTATTCGCTTTCAACGCTTCTACTGTAAGAATTCAAGTTTTTCCACCATGCCCGTCACCACCAGACACTCCGCCGAAAGCTGCTTTATGCAAAGACCTCGTCCTGTCAGCCGCAGGACACCGGTAGCAGTGCCCACCCGTACCGTTTCTTCCCCATATTCCAAAATGCCCTTGTAATTTTCTATGGAAACCTCTTCCCGCCCAATGAAGGAGATCAGGGGCAGGTTCAGCATGATCTCTTTGGGCAGCTCCAATGCTTCCGTCATGTTTTTCCGAAATCCCATGCGATCACCTCAAAACCATTTATTCAATCTATGCCTTTTGGGGAAAAACTAGACTTTGTCCCCCTCGGCAAATAAAAAAGCACCCATTTCAAGCAAGGTTTCTTGAAATAAGTGCTTTTCCTCTGTCGTTTCTTCTCCCGCCAAAACGAAGTTTTGGCAAAATCGGGTTCCAAGGGAATGATTCCCTTGGCAGGGTGTGGGACAGAGTCCCACAAATAAATTATCCCAGCAACGCTCTATCGTTGGCAAATTCCTTGCCGCTGGCAATGGTGAACTGATGCAGCAGATCGTCTACGGTCAGGTTCTTCTTTTCTTCCCCTTTGATATCCAGAATGATCTTCCCGTCCCACATCATGATTAGACGGTTGCCATGGGCAATGGCATCCTTCATATTATGGGTGACCATCAGGGCAGTCAGATTGTTTTCCGCAATGATCTTATCGGAAATTTCCAGAACCTTCGCCGCTGTTTTAGGGTCCAGGGCCGCCGTATGTTCATCCAGCAGGAGCAGCTTGGGCTTTTTCAATGTAGCCATCAGCAGTGTTAGCGCCTGTCTCTGACCGCCGGAAAGGAGGCCAACCTTCGCCCGCAGACGGGTTTCCAAGCCCAGATCCAGCATTTTCAGCAGTTCCACATATTCTTCTCTTTCTTCTTTTGTGATGCCCCATCTCAGGGTACGGGCCTGTCCGCGGCGTTTGGCTACCGCCAGATTTTCTTCGATCTCCATATCTGCCGCTGTGCCGTTCATAGGGTCCTGGAAGACACGCCCCAGATATGCAGCTCTTTTATGCTCGGGCAGCTTTGTGATATCCTCCCCATCGATGATGACAGAACCGCTGTCGATGGGCCATGTACCTGCAATGGCGTTCAGCATAGTGGATTTGCCGGCACCATTACCACCGATAATGGTAACGAAATCGCCATCCTCCAAAGTCAGGTTGACGCCGTTCAAGGCTCTTTTTTCATTGACAGAGCCGGGATTGAAAGTTTTATAGATATTTTTCAGTTCAAGCATTCTTCCCGCCTCCTCTCTTTACATGGCTGGCAGCATATTTTCCTTTCAAATGGGGTACCGCCAGGAACAGGGCTACGATCAGGGAACTGATCAGCTTCATGTCTGTTGTTTCCAGACCCAGCCACAAAACCACGGCGATGACAACGAAATACAAAATCGCACCGCCCACAACGCCTACCAGACGCAGAGCGAAATTATGAAATACCTTATCGAATACAACACCGCCGATGATAACGGCAGCCAGACCAATGACGATGGCACCACGGCCCATATTTACGTCGGCGTTGCCCTGATACTGGGCATATAAGCCCCCTGCCAGGCCCACCAGACCGTTGGAAAGCATCAGGCCGATGATCTTCATATTATTGGTGTTGATGCCCTGGGCACGAGCCATTTTTTCATTGTTGCCTGTAGCACGGAAGCCACGGCCCATTTCTGTGCCAAAGAACCAATACAGAAATGCGATCAGAACGATACAGAAAACAGCCCCCACAAGAATGGCATGGGGAATGTTTCTCAGGCTGAGGATCAGGTCATATTTATCTACGCTGATGGCCTGATTGGATTTGCCCATGATCCGCATATTGACGGAATAGAGCCCCAGCTGGGTCAGGATACCTGCCAGGATACCGGGAATACCCAGGGCAACGTGGAACAAGCCTGTCACCATGCCTGCCAGCATGCCTGCGATGGTGGCTGCGATCAATGCCACATAGACATTCTGCCCGGAAAGCATCATCATAACGGCTACAGCACCGCCGGTGGCAATGCTGCCGTCTACGGTCAGATCCGCAAAATCCAGTATCTTAAAAGTGATGTAAACGCCAATGGCCATGACACCCCAGATCAGCCCTTGGGCAACCGAACCGGGAAGGGCGTTGAATAATGCCATAATGTTCATAAGAGATCCCTCCAACTCATTTTATGTGATCTGCTTATCTTTGTCTTATGTCCTACAAAAATAAGCCAAAAAAAATTATATCTCATTCCACAGAGATACGCAAGTTTCTTTCCGTGCTCAAAAAATTGATAAAAATAGCGGAGCAAAACGCTCCGCTATTCTGTTTGTTTTCTGCACTTTTTCTTTTGTAAAAAGGTTATTTTATTCGCCAATGGCTGCCATATCTTCGGGAACTGTGATACCCAGAGCTTCTGCGATTTCAGCATTATATTTTGCTGTGATACCTTCGGAAACGTATTCGATAGGCATTTCAGCGGGGTTTGCACCGTTAACCAGGATTTCGTAAGCCATTTCTGCTGCTTTTACGCCCAGGTCATAGTAGCTGATGGACAGTGTAGCCAGACCGCAGCCGGCACACATGCCTTCTTCACCTGTGATTACAGGGATGCCTGCGGGAACAGCGATGTTTTTGATGATTTCTGTGTTGTTTGCCATTGTGTTGTCTGTAGGAACATACAGAACGTCACATTCGCTGATGGCTTTTGTCACTACGGACTGTACTTCATTGGAATCGGCTGCTGTATATTCTGCCCAAGCAACGCCTGCTTTGTCCAGTTCAGCCTGTGCCAGCTGGGACTGGAATACGGAGTTGGGTTCTGCGGAGCAGTAAACGATACCAACCTTAGTTGCATCGGGAACCAGTTCCAGCAGCAGAGCGATCTGCTGATCTACAGGAGCCAGGTCGGATGCACCTGTTACGTTTTTGCCGGGTGCGTCGTTGGAATCAACCACACCTGCTGTTACATAGTCTGTTACGGATGTACCAACGATGGGGATATCCGCTGTTGCTGCCGCTGCGGACTGCAGTGCTGTTGTAGCGTTGGCCATAATCAGGTCAACATTGTTGGAAACAAATTTTGTTGCGATGGTTGTGCAGTTTGTCTGTTCACCCTGAGCATTCTTATAGTCGAAGGTTACATTGCCTTCGCCCAGCAGTTCTGTCAGCTTATCTTCGAAGCCCTGTGTTGCTGCGTCCAGTGCGGGGTGTTCCAGCTGCTGCACGATACCGATTGTATATGCATCGCCGCTTGCCGCTTCATCTGCGGGTGCTTCTGTGCTGCCGCCGCAGGCTGTCAATGCCATTGCTGCAACCATCATTGTGGCTGTCATTTTCATCCATTTTTTCATAAGAATCTCTCCCTTTCGTTTTCTTGCGTTTTCCGACGCTTTCACTTTCTCGCATACACGCGAGTATGCGTCACATCGTTAAAGTCATTATAGCACTCCACTTGACAATGTCAAGAAATTATTTCCAAAAAATCACAAGTTCTTTGTATACATTTTTTGCCGACTTTTTATTGTATTTTCCATAGGCATCAGCCCAAAAGCGCCCTGTCATTCGCAAATTCCTTGCCGCTGGCAACGGTAAACTGATGCAGCAGGTCATCTACCGTCAGGTTCTTCTTTTCTTCCCCTTTGATATCCAGAATGATCTTGCCGTCCCACATCATGATCAGGCGATTGCCGTGGGCAATGGCATCCTTCATGTTATGGGTCACCATCAGGGCGGTCAGGTTGTTTTCCGCAATGACTTTATCGGAAAGCTCCAAAACCTTTGCCGCTGTTTTGGGGTCCAAGGCTGCCGTATGTTCATCCAGCAGGAGCAGCTTGGGCTTTTTCAGGGTCGCCATCAGCAGCGTCAGCGCCTGCCGCTGACCGCCGGAAAGCAGACCGACTTTGGTCCGCATACGGGTCTCCAGGCCCAGATCCAGTGTCTTCAGCAGCTCCACATATTCTTCTCTTTCCTTTTTTGTGATGCCCCATCTCAGGGTACGCTTCTGCCCGCGGCGTTTGGCTACCGCCAGATTTTCCTCGATCTCCAGATCTGCCGCTGTGCCATTCATAGGGTCCTGAAAGACACGCCCCAGATAAACGGCTCTCTTGTGTTCGGGCAGCTTTGTGATATCCACCCCATCGATCACAACAGAACCGGAATCCAGGGGCCATGTGCCGGCAATGGCATTCAGCATGGTGGATTTTCCGGCACCGTTCCCGCCGATGATGGTAACAAAATCCCCTTCTTCCAGGGTCAGATTGACACCGTTCAGGGCTCTTTTTTCATTGACAGAGCCGGGATTGAATGTCTTATAGATATTTTTCAGCTCAAGCATTTTCCCTGCCTCCTCTCTTTACATGGGTGGCAGAATATTTGCCTTTCAGATAAGGCACTGCCATAAACAGGGCCACGATCAGGGCACTGATCAGCTTCATATCTGTTGTTTCCAGACCCAGCCACAGCACCAGTGCGATAACCACAAAATACAAAATAGCACCGCCCACAACGCCCACCAGGCGCAGGGCAAAATTATGAAATACCTTATCAAATACAACACCGCCGATGATAACGGCAGCCAGACCAATCACGATGGCACCACGGCCCATATTTACGTCGGCATTGCCCTGATACTGGGCATATAAGCCCCCAGCCAGGCCAACCAGACCGTTGGACAGCATCAGACCGATGATCTTCATATTATTGGTATTGATCCCCTGGGCACGGGCCATTTTTTCGTTATTCCCTGTGGCACGGAAGCCTCGTCCCATTTCTGTGCCGAAAAACCAGTACAGCAGCACAATGACAGCCACACAGAAAATAACAGAAACGATGATGGCATGGGGGATATCTCTCAGGCTGAGGATCAGCTGGTAATTATCTACGCTGATGGCCTGATTGGATTTGCCCATGATCCGCATATTGACGGAATAGAGCCCCAGCTGGGTCAGGATACCTGCCAGGATACCGGGGATACCGAAAGCAACGTGGAATATACCTGTTGCCAGACCGGAAAGCATGCCTGCGATGGTGGCAGCCACCAGGGCAACTCCAACGTTTTGACCGGAAAGCATCATCATAACGGCTACAGCGCCGCCTGTGGCAATGCTGCCATCTACTGTCAGATCCGCAAAATCCAGCACCTTAAAGGTGATGTAAACGCCGATCGCCATGACGCCCCAGATCAGCCCCTGGGCCACAGAGCCGGGAAGGGCATTGAATAATGCCATAATGTTCATTGAAAAAACCTCTTTCCTAAATGGATTGATTTTCACAGGAACAAACGGAGCTATTTATTTTTTTCTTTTGTATCTTCTCCCTTTTTCTTTTGTATTTGCCTTTTACCGGCATAAGTTCCTATAAAAATACATTGCAAAATGAATTATAGCACTGGCATTTTGGTTGTCAACATCGAATCGAATATTTCGATGAACCGCATCGAAATATTCACTGATTCGATTTAACGCCTAAATGCATAAACGCGCAAAAGCGCAAAAGCATAAAAGCATAAAAAAGCGGAGCATTTTGCTCCGCTTTTGAAAAAAATTCTCTCGATCATTCAACTGTTTCCAAGGCTTCCATGCCTTCGGGGATCTCAACATGCAGCGCTGCCGCCATATCCCCATTATATTTGGGTGTGATCCCTTCGGATACAAATTCGATGGGCATTTCAGCAGGGTTCGCACCATTTACCAAAATTTCATATGCCATCTCAGCAGCTTTTACGCCCAGATCATAGTAGCTGATGGACAATGTGGCAAGTGCACCGATCCGGCACATGGGTTCTGCCCCTGCAAAGGAAGGTACACCGGCAGGAAGGGTAATATTTTTCACAATTTCCATATTGCTTGCAAAGGTATTATCGGTAGGGATATAAACGGCACCACAATCGCTGACTACCTTTGTCATGACTGCCTGAATATCATTGGAGTCTGCCGCTGTATAGATGGCATACTCTCTGCCCAACGCCTGCAAATGCTCCTCTGCCAGCTTTGCCTGATAGGCAGAATTGGGTTCTGCGGAGCAGTATACCACTGCTACTTTTGTATCTTCCTGGCAGAACTGCAGCAAAACATCTATCTGTGTGCTGATCTCTGCCAAGTCGGAAACACCGGTCACGTTTCTCCCGGGGGTTTCATTGGAATCTACAACACCGGCGGTGAGATAGTCTGATACAGAAGCACCGATGATAGGGATATCTCCCGTTGCAACTGCCGCAGACTGCAGTGCTGTTGTACCGTTTGCCATGATCAGGTCTACCCCGTCGGAAACGAATTTTGTTGCGATGGTGGTGCTGTTGGTCTGTTCCCCTTGGGCATTTTTCAGATCAAAGGTTACATTTTCTTCCCCCAAAAGCTCTGTCAGCTTATCCATAAAGCCCTCAGTTGCCGCATCCAAAGAGCCATGCTCACTCTGCTGCACAATGCCGATCCGATAGGTGTTTTCCGCCGTTTCGCCTGTGCCGCCGCAGCCTGTCATCGCCATAACTGCCGCCATCAAAGCAGCTGCCAAGCCCATGTATTTTTTCATTTTCATACGGTGTCCTCCTCCTTTTTTACATTCTTCCTACTGTTTTGGTCATAGTTTCAGACTGATCCCATTTTACGATCCTACTTTGTAAGGTGATTATAGCACCCTAAAAGGGAAAGTCAATATCAAATCATAACCACGCCTAAAAGACGTGGTTTGCTCCAGCCCTATAAGGGCTTATAAAATAGCCAGCGCCTAAATGACGCTGGCTTTCACTTCGTTCAAG